>JBEKBA010000007.1:0-49913 GCA_050015635.1 Verrucomicrobiota bacterium | reverse complement strand
TCAAGCAGTCAAGCGAGCCATTCGCCGGGCAAAAATCCGCGTTCCACAGCGATCAGTGATGGGTTTTACCATGAAGAAAAATGGTTCGGATAAAAAACACCCGTTTTGCATCAGTCTGTTAAGTAAATTATTAAGGCTGAATACCTTTTTCTGAAGCCCCTTCACGATACCAATGGATGGCATGTAACATTACTTCGGTGGAAGTGTTGAGTTGTAATTTTTCCTTGATGCGATTTCTGAAAGAGTTGATGGTGGGAATGGTCACGTTCATTTCCTCGGCAATCTGCCGGACTCCCTTGCCCAGGCCGAGCATCCGGAAAACTTCCAGTTCGCGATCGCTCAGTTTCTCAAGTGGTGATGGGGGAAGTTCACCGGTGCCGCGCATGAATTTTGAGATGACAGAACTGGCCATTTTCTCGCTAAGATACATGTCGCCGGCAAGCACCTTGCGAATCGCCGTCTTTACCACCTTGGCGGGTTCTTGTTTCATCACATAGCCCATTGCTCCGGCCCGCAAGGCGCGTTCGGCATAAAGCGACTCCTCGTGCATGGAAACAACCAGAACCGGTAAATCTTCATATCGTTCTTTAATGACTTTGATGAGATCAATACCGCTTTTTCCGGACAATGAAATGTCCACGATGACAAGGTCGGGTTCCGACCGGCTGATTCTCTCCAACGCTTCGACCGCTTCAGCGGCATCGCCGCACACAATCAAGTCTGCCTCCCGATCGATGAGTTGTTGCAAACCATCGCGAAACATCGCGTGGTCGTCCACGATAAAAATCCGGTTCTTTTCCGATGGCATGTTATTCATGGGCAATGGCTCACGGTCTTCATGTAATTAGTCCTTTTGCTGCCGGCTTTTTGAGCCCCTTCAGTTTCCTGCCAAGCTTCCCGCGGGACCGCAGTAAAACACACAGGTGATTTGTGTGCCCTGACCGGGCTGACTTTTCAAGTCTAAAGTTGCCCCGATAACTCTGGCGCGGTAACGCATAATCCGTATGCCCATGCCATTGTAATTGCTCTCGGACAATTTAAAACCGGAACCATTATCCTGTATGGTCAACACAAGGCGGTCGCTGGTGTGCGCCACCGAGATGATAACCTGCGCGGCTTTTCCGTGTTTTGCGGCGTTCGATACGGCTTCCTGCACGATGTAATACAAGTGCAGCGCCACGTCATTATTCACTGTGGGGAGCAGCTCTTCACAAGACAAGTCGCAATTGATTCTGAATAAATTGCCGGCACTGGCGGCAAGGTCTTCAAGCGCCCATTTCAGACCATTCTCCTCAAGTCGAACTGGAAACAAACCGCGGGCCACGCCGCGAGTTTGGGTAATGGCTTCGTTGACCAGAGTGCCAACTCTTACCGCTTCCTTGGACTCAGCCATGTTTTTTTCCTGGAGTTGATCGGCCAGTATATCAACACGATAGGCAATTCCGGCCAATTGTTGGCAGACGCCATCATGCAAGTCATGTCCAATGCGCCGTTGTTCGCGGTTGCTGATTTCCAGAATTTCCTTTTCCAGTCGCTTTCGTTCCGTGATGTCGCGTGCAATCCCCTCGACCTCGACTTGTTTGCCTTCCTGCTCAATCATGCGGGCGCTGATTTCCAATCGGACACGCTGTCCCATTCCATTAAGGAAATCCCATTCAACCGGCGGAATTTCGGCGGCTTTGACCACCTGACCGAGCCATTGTTCGGCAGCGGCGCGCTGTTCTTCCACGACAAATTCCACGAGCCGCTTGAATAAAATTCCGTGCCGGGGTCGTTGGAGTAATTGTTCCCCGGTTCTGTTAATGGACGTGATACGACCGTTCAGGTCGTGGGTAAACACCATGTCGTTGGCGTTTTCAAAAAGGTCTTCGTAGCGTTCTTTCAAAGCGGCTTCCGTCTGGAGTTTCTGGCGGATGATACCAGTTTGCTCTTGAACGCGCCGGCGCAGGACAACGACCCAGGTAAACGCCGCCAGCACGACCACACCGAGGATGCCGATCGCCCACAGGAGTTTTTCCAAATTCCACCACGGCGGTCTTTTGAGAACAAAAATATCACCCGCCGATCGCATCAGAATGCGGAATGACTTGGCGCGCCATGATTGTCCGGCCTGCCAGTCGCTGCCGGTTTCAATCACGCAAACTCCGGTGATGGCAACCTTGCTGCCGTTTTGCAAATACGCAAAATCTATTCCACCGTTTTTCCTTTCGAGATATGCGTGAAAAATAAAGCCATTGGCTGCTTGCAAGACCAGAAATTGTTCGAGGCTGTGCCGTGCCCGGTCCAACACCATCGCTTCAATGCGCACAAGCCGGCAGTCATGGGTTCCCTTCAAAGCTTCATCGGCGGTAATCCGATCTGGTTCGGGCAAAGGCACCGAACCGGTTTTTCGGAAAATAGCATCCTGCAGCATGGGCGTGTATTCTCCTTTGGCTGGAAATCCCAAAACTTCAACCCGATCACCAACGAGTAAAGTTCCCGGTTGTTTTGTCTCAATGTGTAATCCCTCCGTCTCATCTTCGATATATAAAGTGTCGTCGGCTTGACGGTAAATGACCGTGCCAACAACCTTAACCCGATGACCATACGGACCTTGTGGCGTAAATTGCAGTAGTTTCTCAATGGGTTGCGTTGGAATCGCAAATGGATCACTCGCAGCGGCCGCGTCAACTACCAGGTCCGTCGGGCGCGGCACCAAAAGTCTGATGTCAAACAACTGGCGCTGGCGGTTGAATTGGGTGATACAAACTCCGCTGACGGTGACGGTGCTGTCCACCAAATCACCGCCTTGCGCCGTCGGCAATTTGCTTGCGTATGCCGTCAACCGTCCTCCGCCGGTCGCAATCTCAACCATAAAATATTTACTATCTTCATCCCAATGAACTCCGCGAACAATGCCGTGAACTTCGACAAATTGACTGTCCTCCTGTCCGCTGGTCAGTTGTTCAAATGTGACCGGCTTCGCCGTTGGAAATGTTCCCTTACCCAGAATCTGAATCTTGTGCAGCATCACGATAGGCGCATACTCGCCGGGATCGGCCTCACCCTCCAACTCCACCAGTTGGCCTGCAGCCAAAGGTGGGAGATCCGGCGAGTTGTTCAACTGAAAATAGATGCCTGCAGTATCATCCTGCACAAAACGAAAGAATTGGTTCTGGTCGTAAAAAGTCACCACTCCCCGTAGTCGCACTGGATAGTGGCGCGCAGCTTGTTCCGGGGTTAATTGCCGAACTTGATCTGCGGTCCGCAATTCCTCAAGTGGAACATCCTTCCCTTGCAAACGCAGGCAACCCGTAAGTAGCAAAAGCAGCAGCACAATCACATTGGTTACCGTGCTCCAAACTTTCAGCCGGGCGTGTTGGATGTTCAATTTCACAACAAAAAACCATCAAAATGCTTTCATTTCAACCCGTATTTTTTGACCAAACTCCCGACCAGTATTTTTTTGTCGAAAAGCGAAGTGGCCGTTCATAAAATTATCGCAATTGTTTGTGATAATACACAATAGGTCTGACATAATATATTACAGATTCAGACAACAGTAAACCAAATAGAAATCCCCCAAAATGTTGTCAACGCCGAATGGCAATTAATGACAGTGAAGGCCTGCGCTTTTCAGGGTGGCCTTGGGGCGAACAAATTACCGGGCTGAATTCGTCGTGATATTTTCGTAGACCCGCACGTAGTCCACTTGCAACTCGCCGGGGAAAACGGTGCTTGCGTCGGGGTTACCACCATAGATACCACCCACGGCCAGATTCATGATGATGTAAAACGGTTGATCAAAAGGCGCCGGATAGGCCGCGTTCGCAGTGGACCAATTGGTTTGCGTCTCATAAAGCTGGCCGTCAACCGACCAGCTAATCGAATTGGTTGTCCACTCCAGAAGGTAATTGTGGAAATTCGTGGCTCCATTATTTTGAGGGAAAGTGTAAAATTCAGTGGACTGAAGATGACCGCCGTCCGCGTCGGAATAATGAATGGTTCCCTGTGCAACCGCAGGATAATTTCCCCGGTTTTCCATCACGTCAATCTCGCCACAGGCGGGCCAGCCACCGTAGGGTGAATGTTCGGGCATCAGCCAAAGCGCCGGCCAATATCCCTGGCCCTGGGGGCATTTTGCGCGGAATTCAAAACGCCCGTATTTTTTGGCGAAAAGCCCCCGGCTTTTCATACGCGCCGATGTGTAAGCAAATCCATTGGTGGATTTCTGCAGGGCTGCAATATGAAGCACCCCGTTACTGACGTAGGCATTTTCAGGCTGGTCGGTATAATACTCCAATTCATGATTTCCCCAACCGTCATGATTTCCCTGTTCGAACTTCCAATGATTTGTATCAATCGAAGTGCCGTTGAATTCGTCGCTCCATACAAGCTTCCAATCACCGCAGGCAGTCAAGGTTCCCCATACGATCACCGCGCCACCAATCAAAAGGCGCAGTCGTCGGGCGTGGATCAATGAAAGCAAAGGCCGGTTCATTTGAATATGCAATCTGTTTACCGTCAAATAAACCTTTATGCAAGCCGGCGTTGCCCGATTTTTTCTTGATTTCGCCCTTTACTTTCAAGGCGACTCGAGTTGATAAAAGACACTGCTCTGACTGGGGTCGGGCACTATCACAAAGGGATTCGTCGTGTTGCTCATATCAGACCAATTTCCGCTCGTCAGGGAATTTGTCTGCGTTTGCAGGTGGCAGACGATATTCGTCGGCCAGCTCAGTATAAAGTTCCCATTGGATAGGGTCGTGGATATTTGCAGTGGCGCCGTTTGCTCATATATCCGCACATAGTCCACCTGCATCGTCTGCGGAAAAACCGTGCCCGAATTGATCTGATTGGTGGTAGGATTACCAACATAGTTGCCCCCCACGGCCACATTCATGATAAAGAAGAAGGGCTGATTGAACGGCGCCCCGCCGCTCTGGGTTTCGTAAAGTTGACCGTCCACGTACCACGAGATTGAATTGGACTCCCAATCCAACTCGTAAATGTGGAAATTGGTTGTCGACTCCCCGCCGGGAAGATCATAAACTGACGTTGGGCCTCCGTTGGGGTCATGGAGGCTTCCTTGCACGAAATTCGGACTTGCTCCATTGTTTTCCACGACATCAATCTCTCCGCAATCCGGCCAGCCGACCGAGGAGTAATCCGACCCCAGCATCCATAGCGCCGGCCACATGCCGGTTCCAGCGGGCAGGGCGGCACGCCATACCATGCGTCCATACGTGGGTGTGTTGTAAAGACCTTGGCTCAACATGCGGGCGGAAGTGTAGTTAAATCCATTCATAGATTGCTGCAACACCACGATGTTCAGGAGGCCGTTGCTGACGTAGGCGTTGTTTGGGCTGTCAGTGTAATACTCCAGTTCGTTGTTGCCCCAGCCGCCGTTGTTGCCAAGGTCGAACGTCCAATTGGTTGTATTGATGGAAGTGCCATTGAACTCGTCATCCCAAACGATGTTCCACTGGGTCGCGGGAGGGTTGGTGCCCCCGGTTTGGTTCAGTGTGAGGTCGTCGAAATACATCGAGCCATTTGCATTGTCCGCTCCCTGCGCAAATACGACTTGATACCGCACATAAGCCGTGCCCGCCGGAGCCACCAGGCTGGTCACCGTGTTGGTAACCGTTCCGGGAGACAGGATTAGCGCCGAAGCATTGGTAAAAGAACACTGATTGGTTATCAGCAAATCGAACCAGTTGTTCAACCCGCCAAAACTGGCTATGGTGTTGCCGGTCACAACGTCCGACCGGTAGTCAGCCAGGGCATTGTATGACGCGTCTTGAAAAGTCACTTCAATCCAGATCGAGTCATCCCCGTGGATGCCTCCGCCATCACTGGAAAGTGAATAGGCCCAGCCGTCAGCCGAGTAGGTGTTCCCCGGAGCCGATGGATTCTCCTGATAAATACCCGTGAAATTAGTCACGCCGCTGAACTGACCGTAAACTTTGTAATAATAGTTTCCACTAAGGGCAGGACTGCCGGATTCAATGTAATTATTGGACTGAAAGGTCGTCCAGTTGGTAAAGCTGCCCATCTCAAAACCCGGATTGCTCAAAATGTTTTGCGCGCGCATTTCCCCGGTAAGCAATAAACTGGAAACAACGACAAGACCGGTGGTTGCCCTTGCCCTGAAAATTATTTTTGGAATCCAAGCCAGAACATGGTTATGAAACGAATCCTGGTGCATCATGGTACAAGTGTTGATCTTTGCTGCAACCAGGCTAAATCCCCGGTGCTGGCGTCCTCTGGCGTATCTCTTCCTGATGTCGGAAGTGGAGCGTTGCAACCCAGCACATTGGAATCCCGCCATTTCTTAATCTCGGCGTGGCCGTCAGCAAATGAAATGCCGCACGCTCCGTTATGGTAGCTGGCGGGAATGTCAACCCAGTCCTGGGCGTTTGGGTCGCAGACAAACATGCCGTCGTTGATACTGAATGGATTTTCATCAAGGAAGACCCAGCGTTGCGTCGGAGTGTCTATGGCGCCTTGTTTGCGATATACACTCGGTGTTGGAGTTGTAACCCATGTCTGATGGGGATTCATCCAGGTGTTCATGGACATGCTCCGAACGGTCGGCAGCTTGCTGCCACCGGGTCCGGCAACCAATTTGGTATCAGCCGGACATTTATAGACTCCCAGATTGTTGATGTAGGGAAAAATCAGCCCCGCCTGAATCAATGCCGTATTCGTGCAGGACGGAAAAGTCGCTACCGTCCCCAAAACCCATGAACTGTCCGGGCCTCCTGCCAGATACTGCGCGCTGATGCCGGCGGGTGGGTTGTCAAATGCAAGGGCTTCTTCACCCGTCACCTGCACCAGGTAGTCTTGATTGTCATTGGAATACATCGTCCAGCCTAACTGTAATTGCTTGAGGTTGTTCATGCAAGAAATACCCTGTGCCTGGGCTTTTGCTTTCGCCAATGCCGGAAGCAGCAACGCCGCAAGAATTGCAATGATTGCAATGACAACTAGAAGTTCAATAAGTGTAAAGCCGCAATTTCCTTTGCCCTTGGCTACGTGGCTTTCACATTGATAAACACTATGACCATAAAATTTATGCACAATTCTTATTTCTCACGATTACCTTATCCCTGAAAGCCGGTCGCCGGTAAAGACCCGCCAGACCGGCTTTCAGGATGGATTATTGAATCATATTATTGAGTATTTACGATATAAAATCGCCTTGTTCCAAATGGATCAAACACGGTCTTTACAGTGCCGTCACCGGTGACCGATGTCAGTAATAGCCATGTGGGGTCGGTTAAGTTGGTCTTGTATAAAACCCGGAACGTCGGCCCGGGCACCGTGGGGAATGTAATCTGGGCGTTGGAACCGCTCGCTGATATGGTGTAGGCCGGTGCGCGCAGCCTCAAGTCCACGTCATCAACATATACGGAGCCGCCGGTTACCCCGGCGAAGTAATAGGTGATTTGAAAGCGGACCGAGACTGTTCCCGCTGGTGATACAATCAAGTTTGTCGGGGAAAGATTGGTCCAGGTGTTGGCTGGAAAATTTGTAGTAACCGGGGATGACTCGTAATCTTCAAGGAGATTACCTCCAGCATCCCGGAATTGCACTTCGAGAAAACAAGTATTGGCCCCCGAAATCTGATCAGAGCTCGGAGTTAAAAACCAGGCGGAAGCCGTATATATCTGACCCGGCAATGCGGGCTTATCCTGATATACGCCATTATATTGACCTGCGGCATAAATCTGGAGACAATTGGTGCCGTCAACAACAGTCACAGGGGTTGAGCTGTCATAATAGTCATCATTGGTGTTTTCAAAGTCTGCTCCGCTGAAATCAGACCATCCGGCATTCCCTGAAGGATCAAACACGCCCGATTCAAAACTTGGGTCAACCAGAAGATTCGTCTCGGCTTGAACCAGCGGTACCACAACCAGATATGCGCTGGCAGAGGCTGAACCTACACTGTTTGTCACAGTTACCAGATAGGTCGCGGCATCTGATGACGTCACATTTGTAATGGTCAGGCTATTGCTGGTCACTCCTGAATATTTGCTGCCATTGCTAAGCACATTGGTGACGTTGGCATTAATTTCAGACCATTGATAATGAAATGGCGAAGTGCCCGAAGCCGTTACGCTAAACGTGGCGTTTTGTCCCTGAACCACCCCTTGGTTGTTCGGTGTGGAAACCTGGGGATCTGCACTCTGCTGTGCGTACACGACCTCGCCCAAACTGGCGAGTGTATTCGGGTTTGCATCGGGTCCCACCGTTTCAAATCCATACTGAATATGTACTCCTGTGCCCGTTACGAGAAAAAGGCTGAAAGGTTGCCCGGCAACTGGAGTCACCTCGTCCTCGTTGATTATGTTATAACTCGCGTCAAATTCCTTGATAAATGCCACTGAAGTATAAGGGCTTACAAGGTTGTTGGTCAGGCAGGTGCCATTAAAGGTTAATGTTTGCCCCTCCAAGCTGTCATTTTGCACATAGAAACTCGCATCCATGTTGTTGGCACCGCTGCCATTTGCATTGACCCAATAATCAACTCCGGGGGCATAAGTATTTGTGTTTGGCTGTATGGTAAGCGTATTGGTGCCCGTCGGGTCAAAAAAGGCAATCAGCGCGCCTGTGCCCCACACGCTACTGCCACTGCCTCCATATCCTGCGGCGTCACCCGAAACAGGCGACCAGGCCATATAACCAATCCAATCATAGGCTGAATCAATGGTGAGTGTGGTCTGTGAATTACCCTGAACCATTCCGCAAAGAATGGTTAAAAGGATCGAACTTGCCAGGACCAGGTTTTTTGCGGGCGATTTCATAATCTGTATTTGGTTTGGGGTGGCTTGGGTTAAGTTTTTTGGGGATTTCAATGTGGTTTTGGTGTTGAAAATTGAAACAAAGAACAGCTTAATCGAAGCTTTTTCCTGAAAATGCTCATTTTAATGGCTTTCGGTGTTTAGTATTGATGATTTGTAATACTTTGTATCACATAGAAAATATACTGTCAATATTTATTTTCAACGAAATGAAGTATAATCCTCTCTGTAATTCACCTTTCTGCATTTTTTTAGATTTTCACGAAGCAAAAATATGATCCCAGAAATATGTTGACATTTCGTGTGGAATGTAGTATAACGTATCACAAAGCATGCGAGCGCCAGTTAAAGCGAACGTGCTGTAATCAGAAATAAAAACAGAAACTAAATTGTCAGTTGCTTAACAGGCAGAAAAAAACCTAGCACAATCAGATTATGAAAACCCTAATCAAAAGTCTAACGATCTGCGCCGCTCTTGGCGTAGCCGGCAAGATCAACGCAACAACCGTTACTGTGGATCCTACCCAGACATGGATAGGCTACATGAACGTATTCACAGCTAGTGATGTCTATGAATTCGGCAGTTCGTGGGGAACGTCTGCTCTGGATGCCTATTTTACCGGCCCTACGCTGACGCTCCAACCAAATTATAATATCGACCAGACTGATCCGATCGATTCTTATTGGTGGGCGGCACCAAATAATGGCACGACCCCCGGTATTGATATCATGGAAGCGTCCATGTATGTGGAAGACGACAACTTTGCGGGCGGGATTGTGAATTTTACCTACGACGTGCTGGACAACACACTGGCGAGCGGCTATACCAGCGTTGCGTTCATCGATGATTTCACGCCTTCCTACTCGTTGGTTAACACGGTGAGCTCGTTGGATCTTACTCCTGGAGTTAATACCATTAGTCTCAACATTAATCCCGGTGACGTTCTCCAGTATGGATTCATTACGACGGGTCTCAATGCACGCGTGGCCGACATGTCGGAGCTGGGCCAGGCGGATGTAACCGCAGTGCCGGAGCCTTCCAGTTTGGCTCTCATCGGTCTTGGCATTCTGGGTGCCTATCGCTGCCGCCGCGCACACGCCTCCTAGATGGATCGAAGGCTGATTCCCGTTTTTGTTATTTCCCACCCTCCGTGGAGCTGGTTCCCGGCGGGTGGGAGATAACCGTACTTCGGATGACTTGAGCTGGCTTGAGCAAAGGATTCTTCTGGTTTTCTTCAAAGCAGCAGGTCTGTGAGCAACCCAGTGCCAGCAGATTTGCCTGCAAAAGTTAGTTTTATCCCGCCAAACTGTGGCACACGTTGTGCTTAACCCTTCTTGGACATCATAATCAAAACCAACATTTTGGAACTTGAGATTTATACCACCTAATCAGTCACTGAGCCAACGCGGATTACGTTTATTTTGTTAATCATATATATTAGACGGTACTACGTTATGAAACGATTCTTGCCAGCAATTATTTGGTTCAGCACAGGGGCTGTGTTGGGGCAGTTTACGGAGAGCATTTTATCCCCTCTGTGGGTGGGGCTTGGGCTTTTGATACCTCTTGGACGCTGGCTTGATTCATTCGGCAATAAAAGCTTGGATTGGTGCTGGTTCATTATTGACATTTGGCTGATGAGTTGGCTGATTGTTGGGCTGGTGTCTGTCATTGGGTGTCTCTTCATAAAGCATCGTTTTTTGCTCAACTTCCTGCTGTTTGGGGTTGGCTTCGCTTTTGTACCCCTTGTTCTTCATGCTTATTTGTGTTCCCGTATTCCTACTTTTGCCGACTATGTACAGCACGTTATTATTATTGGTATCGCGGTCGTATGTGGGTTTCTTTGCCACAGATTGCAATTGAGACATGCAAATCATGCCGCCTAGGCCGTTAAACCGATCACAGTAGAGGAGCATCAAGAAGTCCTCAGCATTTGTTTGAGCTAGGAAAGCAACGCAGGGGAATCGCTTTCCAATTCACGCAGCTGACTACGCGCGATGGCAGCGTCGCGGACGAATTGTCATAATTTTATTGAAGTGGCCTGACAAAAATTCAATAAGGAATCTTGTCAGACTTTTTCTTCCATTCCGCGAAAACTTTTAGCGCTTCCTTGTGGAGTAATTGTTTCATCAGGATTTTCCGTTGTGAAATCGGCAGCGCAACTTCGCTGTAAAGGAAATCGTCATCAAATTCAATCGCCGCGGCATCTTTGCGCGTGTTGGCGTAATAAATTTTTCGCAACCGCGCCCAATAAATCGCCGCCAAACACATCGGGCATGGCTCACAGCTTGTGTAAAGCTCGCAGCCGTCGAGTTGGAAAGTTCCCAGCTTTTTACACGCTCCCCGAATGGCCATGATTTCCGCATGCGCGGTTGGATCGTTTGAAGAAGTAACCCGATTCCAGCCGCGCCCGATAATTTTCCCATCGCGCACGATGACTGCGCCAAAAGGGCCGCCGTGATTTTCACGCATCTTTTGAAGCGAAAGCCGAATGGCTGCCCGCATGAATTTCTCCTTCATAAGGACAAAATTAAGGGATAAACGGAACCAAGAAAAGAGATTTTGTCATCTCTGTAAATTCTGTCTGCGAATTTTAGCAGAAAAGTTTAATGGATTTTCCTTCGCGCCCGAAAACTTTCCGACTAAAAAATAATTTTCCACCGCGCTATTTTCGCAGCCGTAAATCGTGCTAAAAGTAACATCCGTAGCGCCCCGTCTTTTTTGTGAAGAGTAGGAGTATGTGTAGTTTTTGTTGAACGGCAGCAAGGGTCCACAGGAAACCACGGGCAACCAATCCAATTCACATCCCGATCGGATGCCACGCGGTCTTGAATTCGACTGTGTCGAGTATCCAATACGGGTCTTCCACTTTTGCAGTGAACCAATCAGCAGACACGAGCGAATGATTTGAATAACGCTTGAGATTCGTCGCCACGCCAGCCTGGAGCTTTACGCTGATTTCAGAATCATTCGTGCCGTCTATAATCGCGTTCACGTCCATGTGCGTGGCAATGTGCGGAACGAGCTCGGCGCGCCTGCCGGTGAGGATGTTTATAACGCCGCCGGGCAGGTCGCTTGTGGCGAGAATTTCCGCGAACGTTGCGGCGGGCAGCGGAAATTTTTCCGACGGAATTACAATCACCGTGTTGCCGCTCAAAATCACCGGCGCGACTAGCGACACGAGCGCAAGCAATGACGGTTCTTCTGGTGTGAGCACGACCACGACGCCGGTCGGCTCGGGCGTGGTAAAATTAAAGTGCGACGATGCGACCGGATTCACGCTGCCGAAAACCTGCGAGTATTTGTCCGTCCAGCCGGCGAAATGTACCAGCCGGTCAATTGCCAGCATCACTTCACGTTTGGCTTTCGCCGTGCTGACACCGGTTGAACATGCTATTTCATTCACCAATTCGCTGGCGCGGTTTTGCAGTATCTCGGCGGCGCGATAAAGAATCTGTCCACGATTGTAAGCCGTGGCTTTACTCCAGCCGTCAAACGCCGCTCGCGCGGCAACGACCGCATCGCGAAAATCCTTGCGCGAGGCGTGGGCAAAATTGTCCAGATGCTCGCCGTTCGCGGATTTCGCGGGCAAATAGCGTCCACTCTCGCTGCGTGGAAATTTTCCACCGATGTAGAGCTTATAGGTTTTTTTGACGTCGAGTCGCGTGCTCATGGATTTGAATTATTTTCGTTTCCAAACAATTTGGAACAGGCCGTAGAGCGTGAGCGCCGCGCCACCGATGTAAAAATACATCGCGCGATCCGTCGGCGTGCCGGTGAAAATGTTTTTCACCTGTGAATTGAGCGACTGCTCGATGTTGTGTCCCCACACGAGCAGCATGATGCCGGTGACCAAGGCGATGACCCCGATTATTTTTTGCATAAATATTTTCAACCGCCTTTGCGTCCGACAAATCCGAGGAGGAACAGCAAGAGCACTGCGCCCAAAAAAGCACAGATCAGGTTGCCGATCAATCCGCCGAACGAAATCCCCAGCAGGCCAAAGACAAATCCGCCGAGCAAAGCGCCGATGACGCCGACGATCAGATTTCCAAGCAGGCCGAAGCCGTGTCCCTTGACTACTGCGCCCGCCAGAAATCCGGCGAGGAGCCCGATGATGATAAACCAGATACAGTTCATAATTTTTCTGTTTGATTTTTTGTTAAACGCAACTCAATCCAATCTGCAATACGCCGCCAGCCCCTGCAATCCGCCTTCGCGACCGAAGCCGCTTTCCTTGTAGCCGCCGAACGGACTCGTCGGGTCGAACTTGTTGTAGGTGTTCGCCCAGATGACGCCGGCGCGCAGATTGTTGACCATCTTGAAAATCTTGCTGCCCTTGTCCGTCCACACGCCCGCGCTCAAGCCGTAGGGGATGTTGTTCGCGCGCTCGAACGCCTCCTCCGGCGTGCGGAACGTCATCACGCTCAGCACCGGCCCGAAAATTTCCTCCGATGCCACGCGATGCGCATGTGTGACACCCGTGAGAAACGTCGGCGGAAACCAATAGCCCTTCGCCGGCAACGCGCAGCTTGATTGTGTCAACTCCGCGCCTTCGTCCACGCCGCTTTGCACCAGTTCGCGGATTTTCTGCAACTGCGCCTGCGAATTGATCGCGCCGATGTCGGTGTTTTTGTCGAGCGGATTACCAACGCGCAAGGTCTGGATGCGGTCGCGCAATTTTTTGATGACCGCGGAATAAATGCCTTCCTGCACGAACAACCGCGAGCCGGCGCAACAGACGTGTCCCTGATTGAAATAAATTCCCGCGATGACACCTTCGATGGCCTGATCGATTGGCGCGTCCTCGAACAAAATGTTCGCCGCCTTGCCACCGAGTTCGAGCGTCAGCTTCTTTTTTGTGCCCGCGGCGTCCTGCGCGATGCGCTTGCCAACCTCGGTGCTGCCTGTGAACGCAAGCTTGTCAATGTCTGGATGATTGACGAGCGCCGCGCCGGTTTCGCCTGCGCCTGTGACGATGTTCACCACGCCTTCGGGTAGTTCCGCTTCCTGAAAAATTTGCGCGAGCCGCATTGCCGTGAGACTTGTGGTCTCGGCGGGTTTGAGCACGACGGTGTTGCCGCAGGCAAGCGCAGGTGCGATTTTCCACGCGGCCATGAGCAGCGGAAAATTCCATGGAATGATCTGGCCCGCAACACCCAGCGGCTTCGGTGTTTTTCCAGGAAACGCGTATTTCAACTTGTCCGCCCAGCCCGCGTAGTAAAAAAAATGCGCGGCCACGAGCGGCAAATCCACATCACGGCTTTCCTTGATCGTTTTGCCGCCATCCATCGTTTCGAGCACGGCCAGCTCGCGTGACTTTTCTTGAATGATGCGCGCGATGCGGTAAAGATATTTGCCCCGTTCGCGTCCGGGCATCTTGCTCCAGGCTTTTTCGTATCCCCGCCGTGCCGACTTCACCGCCGAATCAACATCGCTCGCGTCCGCCGCTGCGATTTCAGTGAGTTTTTCTTCTGTCGCCGGATTGATGGACGGAAAATATGTTCCCGAATGCGGCTTAACAAATTTTCCGCCGATGAACAGTTCATGTCGGGGCGCGATGACATAATTCTTGGACTCCTCCGGTGCCGGCGCGTAATCCCATTTTTCGCCGAAGTTCAAATAACGTTCGCGCGATGGAACAATCGGCTGCGATGAAACTGTTGCGATAGTGCGCTTGGCGAATATTTTGTGGGAAATGGGTTTCAATTTGGTTTTCATGAGATTATTGAAGCTTTGGTTTGCTGTCGCCTTGCGAATTCGTCAAAAAGACTATTACTTTTTAGAGACTTAACCAAGTCTTTGCCAGCACTTCTCCCGTCATGGATAACCACAAAATCAGGCCTGCGTTCCGAGCCGAGTTGAAGTTGGCTAATTGCAAAACTAATTCCATCTCTGCCAAAAAACATTCCAGCATGATCGGAAAGAAATCGTTGAAAGTGAGATTCTGTTTCGCCTGACGCGACAAGCTGCTGCCATTTTTTTAGCACACCTTGGACAATATCTTTGCAATCCCGATTGAGAAGCGACCAATCGTAGCATCCGTTATGAAAAATTTTATTTCCCATTCGTTTCACTCATTGCATTGACACTATTTTAACAAAAGGCTGTATGCCTCGTTTAACAGCTTCGTTTTTTCTTCAGCCAGTTTTTGGAATTCGCTATCGAGATGATTAACTCGGTCTGGATGGCATTTCGCAATCATTTCTCGATATTGCCGTTTTAATTGTTCTTTAGTCGCGCCATGCTGCAAACCAAAGATTTGTAGTGCCTTTGTAATTGTAAGTTTCGCTTTGGCCGTGTCTTTTCTAGCGTGGTTTTCTTCTTGTGAATTGATTCTGACATTGCTCAAAGCGTCAATTTTTGTCCAAATGAAAGCCGATAGCCAACGGTTATCGGCCCGGAGATACCACTCAAAAGCCTGCTGAATATGAGTAGATGTAAGAAGCGAAGTCGATTGATAATGACGTTGTAATGACCCGTCTTGATATTCCAAAACGTAACCGAGGTTCTTCCAATTGGAAGTTTGCAAATAAGTCAGGTCATCCTTTTCAATAATTGCAAAATAATTTTGCGTCCCACCGATTGATGACAAAATTGCTCTAATATCAGCAACGGTTGGATTCTCAATTATTTCATCGTTTGTTATCAATTCCATATTGCTTCATGGCAACGAAAAATAATCCGCACCTTGATAATTGCCGTTCACGGTTTTGGCGATTTGCATGAGCACGTCGTTGACGAGCGTGCTCGCGCCGAAGCGGAACAGATCGGGCGTGAGCCAGTCGTCGCCGAGGGTTTCCTTGATCATCACGAGGTAGGCGAGCGCCTGCTTCGACGTACGGATGCCGCCGGCGGGTTTCATGCCGATGCGGATGCCAGTGGCAAAAAAGTAATCGCGGATGGCCTCCAGCATCACGAGCGTGACGGGCATAGTGGCAGCGGGCGAAACCTTGCCGGTGCTGGTCTTGATAAAATCGCCGCCGGCTTGCATGGCAATTTCGCTGGCGAGGCGGACGTTGTCGTAGGTGACGAGTTCGCCGGTTTCAAGGATGACCTTCAAGTGTACCGGGCCGCAGGCTTCCTTCGTTGCGGCGATTTCATCGAAAACTTTTGCGTGATCGCCAGCGAGAAAGGCGCAGCGGTCAATGACCATGTCCACTTCATCCGCGCCTTCTGCAACGACGCGACGGACTTCTTCGAGCTTGGTGCGCAAAGGATATTGGCCGCTGGGAAATCCCGTTGCCACGGACGCGACATGCACCGTGGAATTTTCACCGAGAAATTTCCGCGCGTATTTCACCATATTCGGATAAACGCAAACGGCGGCGCACGATGGCACGTTGTATTTTACGTCGGCGGGCTGGAGTGCTTTGCGGCAGAGATAGGCTACTTTGCCGGGCGTGTCCTTGCCTTCGAGCGTGGTGAGGTCGCACATGGAAACGGCCAGCTTGAGACCGGCGAGCTTGGCCGAAGTTTTGATGCTGCGCTTGGTGAACGACGCAGCCCGTTCCTCGGCCATAACGGCGTCAACCGTCGGAACGGCAGAGCGAAAAGTGGCGAGTGATGGGTGACGAGTCGAAAACTCGGGCCGCTCCCTTGTTAACACGGACACTTTCATAATTTAGCAGGTATTCTGGCGAGGGAGATGCACGGCGTCAATGCGGTTTGCACTGGCCGCCCAGTGTGATTGAAGTGACTCCCCGAACTTTTAGCGAAGAGCGGCAATAACCAAAGTTTCTGCCAGTACGCATGTTCCTTTTGCAATCTGTTCAGGGGATGAATACTCGTCGGGACGATGACTCACGCCATCGCGACATGGAATAAAAATCATTATCACCGGACAAATCCGCGCCATAAATAATGAATCGTGATACGCGCGGCTGACCATTTTTTTGCAGGATATTTTGAGTTCGTGGCAAATATCGGAAACCGTTTGCACGAGCGACGTATCGCAAATTGCAGGCGGGTCAACGTTCAATCGTTCAAAATAGATTTTAATTTTGCGTCGCGCACAAATTTCGCGGGCGTTTTTTTCAATTTTCGCCAGCGCCGTGTTGCGCGCCGCCCAATTTGTGTCGCGTAAATCAATTTCCAAAAGCGCGCGGCAGGGAATGCTGTTAACCGCACCGGGTTCAATTTTGAAAATTCCCGTCGTGCCAACCATGTCTGGATTGCCGCTCGTGAGGACTGTTTTTTCAACCGCCAGCGCGATTTCCGCTCCTGCCAGCAAAGCATCGCGTCGTCCCGGCATGAGTGTGCCGCCTGCATGACCTCCGATACCGGTGAGTTGAAGTCGCAAAGTGCTCGGCGCGGCAATTTTTTCGACAATGCCAATGGAAACACCTTCCTTTTCCAATACCGGTCCCTGTTCAATGTGCAATTCAATGAATGAAGAATAAAAATTTTTCCGCAGGCGAACAGAATCCAATTTTCCTTTACAAGCAGCTTGCTTTCGCCATTCCTCCAGATTTTTTCCGTCCCGGTTGCGCAAGCTCGCGGCTTTTTCCGGCGACAAAACTCCACCGAGCAAACGACTGCCAAGACATCCAAGTCCAAAACGCGTCGGTTCTTCGGCAGTGAAAACGATAAGTTCAATGGAACGTTTTGGTTTGAAACATGATTTTTTCAACGCACGAATGGCTTCAATCGCGCCAAGCACGCCAACAACGCCGTCGTATTTTCCGGCGTTTGGAATTGCGTCAATGTGCGAGCCGGTTGCGACAGCCGGGAGTTTTTTTTCCGTTCCCTCCCAGCGCGCAAAAATGTTTCCAACGGCATCCTCGCGCAAAATTAATCCGGCTTCACGGCAAAGTTTTTTAACAAACTCGCGCGCCCGTAAGTCCGCTTTGGAAAACAAAACTCGCGTGACGACCGGCGGCGGGTTTTCCGAAATCAACGCCAGTTCGTCAATTTCTCGTTGCAGTTGTGTGATGCTGATGCGTGAGCAACATGTGATGAGTGATGGGTGATGGGGTTTTTGCTTCACGCTTATGCCTTTTCTCGTCACCCGTTACTTATCACACGCCTGCAATCGGTTCGCGGTTTACGTTCTTGTAATAAATATAGCTTGCCGGCATTTTGCCCATCGCCACGAACCATTGCGGGCAAAATGGCGCCATCCAAATCACATCACTCGCTTTCACCGGATGCCAGTCGGCGTCGAGGCGATAAATCCCCTGACCCTTCAACATCAACAAACCGTGTTCCATAATGTGGGTCTCGACAAACGGTAGCGTCGCACCCGGCTGATACGTGAAAATATTCACCGCCATATCAAATTCCGGTTTGTCCGGCAGTAATACCTGCAATCGTGTGTCTTCATTGCCGAAAAACGGCTGACCGGAAATTTCTTTTTCATGGCCGGTGATGACGCTTAATTTTTTTGCGCCCGCGAGCGGTTCAAATTTTTTTTGGAAAATCAAAAGTCGCGTTCCTTCAACCACCCCGCCAAAATAAAAATCCGTTTTTGGTGGGACAAAAACAAAATTGCCGGCAACCAGATTAATTTCTTTTCCATCAATTTTCGACGTACACTTGCCCTCGAGAGTGTAAATGAAATTTTCCAGCGCTCCGGTGTTGCCTTCGCCGCTGCCGTTCCCGCCAAGCGTGATTTGCAATTGCGAAAACCCCGCACCCATTACTGGCGAAATATTGACGACGACGACGACGTTTTTCCATCCGGGCAGATTGCCAGGTACGAAACCATCCGCTGTGAGCAGCGCGTAGCGCGATTTGACGGTAGTGCGGGTGAATCCAAACAGTTCGTTCATAAAACAGGTTTACCAGATTGTCTTATGGTTTGGCCATCATTTTACCGCCGCGAGACAGTCCGCATTTTTCCCCTAGCGATCGAAGAAAATCGTTCATTACATCAAACGCGATTTGCACATCCTGGACTTTCACTGACTCATCGGGGTGGTGGCTGATGCCATTTTTGCAACGAATAAAAAGCATCGCTGCAGGGGTGATTTTGGCAATGACTGCCGCGTCGTGTCCGGCACCGCTCGACAATCGAACTATTTTTTTTTGCCGGCGTTTCACTGATTTGCCAAGCAACCTTGAAAGATTTTCGGAACAATTCACCGCTGCTGTTTCATGGACGACTTCACCATCCAATTGCAATTTTCTACGCCGCGCAATCCTGAACGCGATTTGTTTTAACGCGGAATGCGCGGATTTTCGGGCGGAATCGTCTTCGTGTCGAATGTCCAACGTCAAACGAACGTCGCCGGGAATCACATTGCTCGCACCGGCCTTGACGGAAATTTCACCGACCGTTGCGACGAGGCCGAGAGTTTTTCGCGCCAGATTTTCCACTACCAAAATAAATTCCGCCGCGGCGCAAAGCGCGTCTTTGCGCAAATTCATCGGCGTCGTTCCGGCGTGACCGGCGCGGCCAATGAAACTGACGCGGGCGCGCGTTTGTCCGGCAATGACTGTTACGATTCCGACGGCGAGCTTTTTTTTCTCCAACACCGGACCTTGTTCGATGTGCGCTTCGACATAGCCAATCAATTGTTTCGGATTCAATCGCGCAGATTTTAATTTTGACGGATTGCCGCCAAAATTTTTAATCGCATTGTGCATGGAAATTCCGGTGTCGTCTTTGCGCCGCAAATCTTTTTCGTCGAAACAGCCCGCGAGAACCTTGCTGCCGAGGTAAGCGCTTTGATAGCGCACGCCTTCTTCGTCGGCGAAACCGACGACTTCGATGGCGAACGGCAGCCGGATTTTTTGGCGATGTAAATTTTCAACGCACGCGATGGCAAGAATCACGCCGAGCGGCCCGTCAAATTTCCCGGCATTACGAACTGTGTCCAGGTGCGAACCGAGCAGAAGAATTTTTGCTCCCGGCTTTGCGCTGTCGTAATGGCCGATAAGATTTCCGATGGGGTCCACGCGCGTCTTCATCCCCGCTTCACGCACCCATTTTGCAACGAGTTTGTTCGCGCGATGCATTGCAGGCGACGCAAATGTGCGCGTAGTTTTTCCCGGGACATCGGAAATTTTCGCAAGCGTTTCGATGCGCTGCATGATTTTTTTCGCGGCGCTCATTTCAACTGCCGCGATACGTCGAGTAAGCCCACGGCGAGCAGAGCAAGGGAACGTGATAACTCGCGCCGGCATCGGCGATGGCAAACCGCACTGGCACTTTGTCGAGAAAACGAATTTTCGGAAGCGTGGGAGACTTTGCAGCGAAGTAATCACCGACGAAGAAAACGATTTCGTATTGGCCGGTTTTCATTTCGTCGACGGACAGCAACGACGCGTCGGTGCGACCGTCGGCATTGGTCTTTGCGGTCATGATGAGCATGCGCTCTTCGCCGTCGAGCGACCACAATTCGATTTTCATTCCCTGTGCCGGGCGACCGTGCGTGGTGTCCAAAACGTGTGTGCTTAATTTGGCGGGCATAATTTTAACTGGAAATTAAGTCTCGCAAGCGAAATTCGGCGATTTTGAAAATTTCTTCAAGTGCCGTTTTGATTTCCTGCGCGCGCGAATTTTTCAAACGTTGCTCGAATCCAGTAAGAATCGCTTCTTTTTTATTCAGTCGCGCGCAAATCACAAATGGAAAACCGAATTTTTCCCGGTAAGCGGCATTTTGCATTTGGAACAAATCGATTTCTTTCGACAAAAGGTTGTTCAACCCGGCGCTGGCCTGTTCGTTATTAGATTCGTGCGTGAGCGTGCCCTTGAGCGCGGCGCCCCCAACCAAATCGGGGTGACTGCGAATGAGTACAAGTTGTTTTTCCTCGCCGGAATTTTTCACGGTTTTGCAAAGCGCGCGATGCAAATTGTCCAAATCAACAAACGGCCTTCTCGCCCACGTTGCTTCGGCAATCCATGGTGAATGTTCAAACACCGGACCGATGGCACGGACAAATTCCGCTTGGCCAAGTTGATTCAGTTGTGAAATAGTCAGGCCCATTTCTTCAGGCAAACAAAGTTGTTTTCTGCAAGTGCGTCGCGTCAATCAAGCCTTGATCCGTCAGTTTCAATTCGGGAATCGGTGACAGGCTCAAAAACGACAGCGTCATAAACGGCGCGTCGAGGTCGCAGCCCAGCGTGTGCGCAGCGGCGTTCAAACCCGCGATGCGCTTTATCACTTCCTTGAGCGGACGGTCGGAAACCAAACCGGCAATCGGCAGCGGCAATTCCGCCTTCACTTTTCCATCCACGACGGCGATCTGGCCGCCTTGCAACCGATCCAATTCCTGAATCGCAAATAAAATGTCTGAGTCGTTTGTGCCGGTGACGACGACATTGTGCGCGTCGTGTGCGACGGTGGAGCCAATCGCACCGGACTTGAGTTTCAAACCACGAACGAAGCCGACACCAACGTTACCGGTAGCGCGATGACGCTCGACGACGACCAGTTTCAAAATGTCGCGCGTTGTGTCGGCAACAATTTCACCGTTTTCAATTTTTGGCGAAACTATGTCTGTCTTGGTGAGGATTTGTTGTGGCACAATTTTGATGACCTTGATTTTTTTAGTGCCATTTGCCTTCACGGTAAAATTTTCTGGCGAGTAACGCATATTCATTGTGCTACGCGGCAAACTGATTTTCGCCGGTGACTTGCCGAGAAATCTTCCGTTCTCCGCAACGAGAATCCCCTTTTTGTAAACCTGCCGGACTTGGAAATTTTCCAGATCGTCAAACACCACGAAGTCCGCCCAGAAACGCGGCGCAATCGCGCCGAAATTTCGCAGGCGATAATGGCGCGCAGGGTTGATGCTGGCGATTTGCAGTGCGGTGAGGGGTGGCAGGCCGAGTTTGATGGACTTGCGCACGCAATGATCAATGTGACCTTCGTTGACAAGATCGCCCGCGAGCTTGTCGTCCGTGGCGAAGGAACAATTCTGTGCATTGTGCGAACTGATAAGTGGCAACAGATGTTCAAGATTTCGCTCGGTGCTGCCTTCGCGCAAAAGAATGTGCATTCCAAGGCGCAATTTTTCCCGCGCTTCGTCGAGTTCGGTGGACTCGTGATCGGAACGAACACCGGCGAGCGCGTAGGCATTGAGATTTTTTCCGCGCAGACCAGGCGCATGGCCGTCAATGTTTTTCCCTTTGCCGGCTTCGATTTTCGCCAGTTCGCCTTTTGCGCCGAGAAAGACCCCGGGGAAATTCATTAGCTCGGCGACGCCTGCGACACGTTTGTCGGAAATCATCAATTTCAAATCGTCCGCCGTGAGTTTCGCACCCGCCGTTTCCAGATGCGTGGCTGGCACGCAACTCGGCAGCATGATGAAAAAATCCACGGCAAGATTTTTTGTGGATTCCAGAATGTAGCGGATGCCGTCAAGGCCGAGGACGTTCGCGTATTCGTGCGGGTCAATGACCATCGTGCCGGTGCCGTGCGGAACGACAGCGCGCGCAAACTCCGGCGCGATGAGCATCGAACTTTCAACGTGAAAATGTCCATCAATCAAACTCGGTGCGAGGTATGCGCCCTTGAGATCAATTGTCTTCTTCGCCTTGTAATCGCCGAAGCCGACGACGCGCCCATCTTCGACCGCTACATTCGCGGGATGGATTTCGCCGCTCAAGACATTGACGAGCGCGGCATTTTTGAAAAGCAATTCCGCCGGGTGTTCACCGCGCGCCACTGCGAGTTTTTGTTGGATGTTCCGCATAATTCTCCTAGCCCCATTAATTTAACTCATGCGGCTTCCTGCCGAAACAGAATAAATCAGCCGCGTGCAATCCACAGCATCGTTTTTTCCACGAGTTTATCGAATGCCGTCACGCAAAATTCAAGATGCTCTTCCTTCGTGTCCTCGATTTTATTATGACTGATGCCCAGCAGACTTTGGACGAACATCATTACGGTCGGCACACCGGCGCGCGCGACTTCGGCGGCGTCGTGCAGCGGACCGCTGGGCAGACGATGAACCTTGCCGCAGGTTTCGGAAATCGCGTCGGAGCAAAGTTGAATTAAATGTTCGTCGAATAAAACAGGTTCGATTTGCCAGATTCGTTCCCAGGAAACCTTAACGTTCCCTTCGCGCGCAAATTTTTCGCTCACATCTTTTGCTTCTTGCAACATTTTGACGAGCGCAGTTTTGTCCAAATGACGTTGATCGAGAGTGATTCGACATTCTTCAACAACGCTTGTCACGATGCCGGGTTTGGTCGTGCAGGAACCGATGGTGCAAACGCCACCGTGGCTGCGCTCGGCGATGCGATAAATTTCGGGACTCATTTTTGCGGCGGCGAGCAAGGCGTCTTTGCGACGGTTCATCGGTGTGCTGCCGGAATGGGCTGCTTGTCCATAAAAAGTAATCGCGTGACGTTCGACGCCGAAAGTTCCAAGCACAGCACCGAGCGGCAGATCGAGATCAAGCAACACCGGGCCTTGCTCAATGTGTAATTCCAGATATGCGGCTGCATTTTTCAATTCCTTGCCGCTTTCTTTCACGCGCTCAAAATCGATGCCGACTTCATGCAGCGCGTCGGGCAGTTTAATTCCTCTTTTATCGACGAGACCACGCGCTTCAGTCATATTCAAATTGCCGGAGCAGGCGGATGAGCCGAATAAACTTTTGCCAAACCGTGCGCCTTCTTCGTCCGCCCAATCCACGACACGAATTGTGACCGGCGGCTTGCCGTTGTATTGTGAATTGATGCGGCGGAAAATTTCTACGCCGGCCAGAACATTTAGACAGCCATCGAGCCAGCCACCGTTTGGTACGGAATCAATATGTCCGCCGATGACCAAACATTTTTCCGATTCACCGCGAAGCGTAAACCAGATGTTTCCAGCCGCGTCGTAGTGAATTTCGAGTGGTAGACCCTCGACTTTTTGACGCAGCCAATCGCGGGCTATGAGCCACGTTTTAGTGAACGCGACGCGTTGCGCTCCATTTTCATCGCCGGTAAGTGCGCGAAGTTCTTTCAATTCGGCAACGGTGCGTTTTGGGTTCAGCGGCGAGTTCATCCGGCTCAAATTTGATTCTTTCCTCTCATGCAAAATTATTGTGACAATCCGTTGCAAAGTCAGTATAAAGTTGCAAAAGGGGAAATACTGAAAGAAAAACGAAGTTATGCCAATGCTTAATACTATTGTTGACGGTCTCAAATTGCCAAACCCGTTCATTATCGGATCGGGTCCGCCCGGAACAAATCTCAACGTCATTGCCAAGGCTTTTCAAGAAGGGTGGGGTGCCGTCATCGCCAAAACCGTGAGCCTCGATGCATCGAAGGTCGTCAACGTCACGCCGCGCTACGCGAAATTACACTCGGGCGACAGTAAGGAAATTATCGGCTGGGAGAACATCGAGCTCATCAGTGACCGGCCGTTCAAGATTTGGGAGGACGAATTCAAAAAATGCAAAGACCAGTTTCCCGACCGGGTTCTCATCGCGTCCATCATGGAAGAATACAAAAAAGATTCTTGGATTGAAATTGTCCAGCGCTGTGAGGCGACGGGCGTGGACGGATTTGAATTGAATTTTTCCTGTCCACATGGTTTGCCAGAACGCAAAATGGGTGCGGCGATGGGCGAAAATCCCGACATCCTCCGCGAAGTTGTTGCGTGGGTGATGGGCGTGGCCCGGAAACCAGTCTGGGCGAAGATGACGCCGAATATTACGCACATCGAAGACCCGACGCGCGCGGCGCTCAAGTCCGGCGCGACTGGCATCAGCGCCATCAACACCATCCGCAGCGTCATGGGAGTGAATCTCGATACGCTGCGCCCTGAACCGAGCGTGGAAGGCTACACGACGCCGGGTGGTTACTCGTGCCGCGCGGTGAAACCCATCGCGCTCCGCATGGTGATGGAAGTCGCGCAAGTCATCCGCAAGGAATTTCCCGGACGTTCGCTTTCAGCCATCGGTGGCGTCGAGACTGGCAATGACGCGGCGGAATTCATTTTGCTTGGCGCGGACACGGTTCAAGTCTGCACCGGCGTGATGAAATTCGGTTACGAACACGTCAAGTCGATGTGCGACCAGTTGCTCGCGTTTATGGTGAAACACAAGTTCGAGACGCTCGCCGATTTCAAAGGCAAGAGCCTCGACTATTTCACCACACATGCCGACCTCGTGAAACGCCAGGCCGAACGCAAGGCCGCGCAAAAAGCCGCCGCTGTTGCCAAAGTCGTCAAGAGTGACGGTGAGTGGAGTGGGGATGAATTTGTGAAACAATCCAACGCGCTGGCGCGATAAAGCAAATTCGACCCGGTAATCGTGATTACTCATCGCGTCAAGGTTTCACCGTCGAAAGTTGCGCTTCCCAAAAGCGAGCAGCTCGCTTGGAAAATCGCGGCGGTGGCTTCTGCCAGCGCGACGATTGATCTGCTGGCGGGCGAAATGGTGATTAATCGCGTCATTGATAACGCAGCGGTCGCACTTGCCGCCATCAATCGAACGCCTGTGGCGAATGCGCGCACGCAGGCACTCGCGCATCCGCGAACGAACGGTGCGACGTTGTTCGGCATTCCGGCGACGCAGCGATTCGATTGCGAATGGGCAGCGTGGGCGAATGGCGTGGCCGTGCGCGAGTTGGACATGCACGACACCTTTCTAGCGGCGGATTATTCGCATCCGGCGGATAACATTCCGCCATTGCTAGCCGTCGCGCAGCAATGCGGTCTTGGCGGGGTAGATTTGCTGCGCGGCATCCTAGTCGGTTATGAAATCCAGATGGATCTGGTCCGCGCGATTTGTCTCCACGAGCACAAAAAAGATCATATCGCGCACCTCGGCCCGTCCGTCGCCGCCGGTCTGGGCGCGATGCTCAAGTTGGACACTGAAACGATTTTTCAAGCCGTGCAGCAGGCGGTTCATGTGAGTTTTACCACACGCCAATCGCGCAAGGGCGAGATTTCCAGTTGGAAAGCCTATGCGCCGGCGCACGCGGGCAAGCTCGCGATTGAAGCCATTGACCGTGCGATGCGTGGTGAGAAAAGTCCTTCGCCGATTTACGAAGGCGAGGACAGCGTCATCACATGGATGCTCGGCGGCAAGGACGCAAGTTACGAGGTTCCCCTGCCAACGCCTGCCGAACCGTGCCGCGCGATTCTTGATTCCTACACGAAGGAATATTCCGCCGAGTATCAGGCGCAGGCGTGGATTGACCTCGCGTTCAAGTTGCGTAAACAGATTCCCGACCTGAAAACGATCCGCAAAATCGTCATCCACACGAGCCATCACACGCACTTTGTCATCGGCACGGGTGCGGGCGACCCGCAAAAGTCCGACCCGAACGCCAGCCGGGAAACGCTCGATCATAGCATCATGTTCATCTTTGCATCGGCGATGCACGCGGGCTCCTGGCATCACGTCAAAAGCTATGCCCCCGAAATCGCGAAGCATCCAGAAGTTGTTGCGCTTTGGAAAAAAATCACGACGAAGGAAGATGTGCAATGGACGCGTCGCTATCATTCGACTGACCCGAATGAAAAAGCTTTCGGCGGTCGCGTCGAAATCATTTTCAATGACGGCAAAAAACTTATAGAAGAAATTGCCGTGGCGAATGCGCATCCGCTCGGTGCGAAACCATTTGGCCGCGACGATTATATCCGCAAATTTCAAATGCTGACGGAAGAATTGGTTTCCGACGGTGAATCAAAACGGTTTTTGAATCTGGTTCAACGGCTGCCGCAACTTTCAGCGGTGGAAGTTTGCGAACTGAACGTCGTGCTGCCGCCAAACAAACTGACTTGCTCACAACGCGACCAAAGGGGCATTTTCTAGCCATGCTTCAAGCCACCAAATCCGCTCCGGACAAGCGCAGAGACTTTCGTGCGGCGCTCAAGTCGGGAAAATTGCTGTGCTTCCCCGGCGGGTTCTCGCCGCTTGTGGCGATGGCGATTCAGCGGCACGGCTTCGATGGCGTTTACGTTTCCGGCGCGGCGCTATCGGCGGACTTGGGTTTGCCGGACATCGGATTGACGACGTTGTCCGAAGTCGCGGCGCGCGGCGGCGTGATTGCTCGCGCGACCGATTTGCCCGTGCTGATTGACGCAGATACGGGATTTGGCGAGGCGCTCAACATGGCGCGCACGATTCAAACGCTCGAAGACGCGGGAATTTGCGGCTGTCATCTGGAAGATCAGACAAACCCAAAACGCTGCGGGCATCTCGACAACAAATTGCTCGTGACGACACAGGCGATGGTGGAAAAAATCCGAGCAGCCGGCGGCGTACGGCACGACAAAAATTTTCTCATCATGGCTCGCACCGATGCGCGGGCTTCCGAAGGTTTGAACGGCGCGATTGCGCGGGCGAAGGCTTACGTTGACGCAGGCGCGGACGCAATTTTTCCCGAAGCGATGGCGGATGAAGGTGAGTTTGAAAAATTTCGCAGGGCGGTCAAGGTTCCGCTACTGGCGAATATGACGGAGTTCGGCAAAAGTAAATTGCTGACGGTGAAACAGCTTTCCGATCTCGGCATCAACATCGTAATTTATCCGGTAACGACGTTGCGGTTGGCAATGAAGTCCATTGAACGCGGACTTGCGACAATCAAAAAAGAAGGCAGTCAGACGTCGTTGCTCGGAGAGATGCAGACGCGCGCGGAGCTTTACGAACTGTTACGTTACGAGGATTACGCGAAGTTCGACAAAGACATTTTTAATTTCAATTTGTGAGACAATCATGAGCGAAGATTCAAACATCCATCGCGGCCTCGACGGTGTGGTGGTGGATACGACGTGTATCTCGAAAGTGATGCCGGAGATCAACTCGCTGGTTTATGCCGGTTATCCCGTGCAGGAGTTGTGCGAGAATTGCCACTTCGAGGAAGTCGCGTGGCTCATGTGGCACGGCGAACTGCCGACGGCGAAAGATCTCGCCGGGTTCATGGCCGCCGGCCGCGCCCAGCGCCAAATCAGCAAAGATCTGTTGTCCGTGATTCAAATATCTCCGCGCGTGGCGCACCCGATGGATGTGTTGCGGACAGCGGTGAGTTTTCTCGGTTTGGAAGACAAGGAGCTGGACAAGACCGACGCGGCGACCAATCTGAAACGTTCCATCAGTATGATGGCGAAAATTCCCACGATGATCGCGGCATTTTATCGCCTTCGCAAAGGACAGGATTTTATCCCACCGCGCAGCGATCTGGGCTTTGTGGAGAATTTTTTCTACATGATTTTTGGCAAAGTGCCCGCGTCGGAAGTTAGCCATGCGTTTGAAGTGTCTCTGATCCTTTACGCCGAACACGGTTTTAACGCGTCCACATTCACGTCGCGCGTAGTCGTGTCGAGTTTGTCGGACATTTACAGCGGCGTGGTCGGCGGCATCGCCTCGCTCAAAGGCCCGTTGCACGGCGGCGCGAACGAGGCTGTGATGCACATGCTGCTGGAAGTCGGCGAGCCATCGCGCGCGAAGGAATGGATGCTGACCGCGCTCCGCGAAAAGCGCGTGGTGATGGGCTTCGGCCATCGCGTCTATAAAAGCGGCGATTCGCGCGTGCCGACGATGAAAAAATACGCGCGCAGGATGGCGGAATTCACCGGGCAGTCGAAGTGGCTCGACATTGCGGATATCCTCGAAGCCACGATGCGGGAGCAAAAGAACATCCACCCGAACCTCGATTTTTCCAGCGGCCCGGCCTATTACATGATGGGTTTCGACATCGACCTGTTCACGCCATTCTTCGTGATGGCACGCATCACCGGTTGGACGGCGCACATCATGGAACAACTCGCGGACAACCGCCTTATCCGCCCGCTGTCTCGATACACCGGCCACGCAGAACGGCGCGTCGTGCCGTTGGAAAAAAGATGAATTAAATTTTTTTGCATGAGTAAAATACTTGAACCCTGTCCCAATTTCATCGGCGGCGAATGGCTTCAGCCAAAAGATACCAGCACGCCCGTTTTCAATCCGTCCGTTGGCGAAGTCATTGCCGAATGTCCCGTCGGCGCGGCTGCCGACGTGAACGCCGCCGTTGAAGCCGCGCACGCAGCGTTTCCGGCGTGGATGGAAACGCCGCCGGTCGAACGCGCGCGGATTCTTGGCCGTTTCAAAATGTTAATGGAAGATAACTTCGAGGACCTCGTCCGCAGCAACACGCGTGAACATGGTAAGACGCTTGCCGAATCACGCGGCGACGTAAAGCGCGGCATGGAAGTCGTCGAGTTCGCGCTCGGCGTGCCGTCGTTGATGATGGGCGAAGTTCTGGAAAACGTCGCGCGCGGCATTGACTGCGAGGCCATCCGCCAGCCACTCGGCGTTTGCGTCGGCATCACGCCGTTCAATTTTCCCGCGATGGTCCCGCTGTGGATGTATCCCATCGCCATCGCGTGCGGCAACACGTTCGTCCTCAAGCCGAGCGAAAAAGTTCCGCTCACCGCGATCAAAATTGCGAAACTTTTGGAACAAGCCGGGCTGCCAAAAGGCGTGCTGAACATCGTTCACGGCGGACGCGAAGTCGTGGATGCACTGCTCACGCACCCAAAAGTGAAGGCGATTTCGTTCGTCGGCTCGACGCCGATTGCCAGATACATTTACGAAACCGGCACGAAACATGGCAAACGCGTCCAGTCCAACGGCGGCGCGAAAAATTACGTCATCATCATGCCGGACGCGGACGTGGAGAATTCCACGCGCGGCGTCATCGAGGCCGCGTTTGGTTGCGCGGGCGAACGCTGCATGGCGGGTTCAACGGCGGTCATCGTCGGCGGCGCGGAGAAAACGGTTTTGCCGACACTCATTGAAGCCACGCGCAAAATCAAAGTCGGCCCGACTGACCGCGAGGCGCAGCCGGACATGGGCGCGATCATCACACGCCAGCATCGCGACCGCGTTTTGGGATTGATCGAAGCCGGTGTGAAAGAAGGCGCGAAAATTCCCGCCGATGGTCGCGGCGTTAAAATCACCGAAGCACCGGACGGATTTTATGTCGGCGCGACGATTCTCGATCACGTCCAAAACGGCATGACGGTGGCGAAGGAGGAAATTTTTGGCCCGGTTCTCAACGTGATGCGCATGGACGATTTGAATGCGGCAATCGGATTGGCCAACCAGTCAGCTTACGGCAATGGCGCATCGATTTTCACACGCAACGGCAAAGCCGCGCGCGAGTTCAAACATCGCATCAACTGCGGCATGGTCGGCATCAACATCGGCGTGCCGGCTTCGATGGCGTGGTTTCCGTTCAACGGTTGGAACGATTCGTTCTTCGGTGACCTGCACATGCAGGGCAGGGAAGGCGTGCAATTTTTCACCCAACAAAAAGTCACCACGAGCCGCTGGTTCAGCTACGGTGAAGGTGACATTTGGCATAAGTAATTTATGAGCATATTAATAAAAAATGGTGAGATAGTGACCACCAGCGAACGTTACGTCGCGGACATCCTTTGCGATAATGAAACCATCACGCGCATTGACCGTGACATCGCGCCGCCCAGAGGCGCGGAAGTGATTGACGCTAAGGGAAAATTTGTTTTTCCCGGATTCATTGATCCGCACGTTCACATTTATTTGCCGTTCATGGGCGCGTTTGCGAAAGACACCTACAAAACGGCCAGTCAAGCCGCGCTTGTTGGCGGCACGACCACGCTTATCGAGATGTGTGCGCCGTCGCGCAAAGATGACACGCTCGAAGGTTTTGAGTTGTGGATGAGCCAGGCTGTCGGCAAGTCCGCGTGCGACTTTACGTTTCACATGAGCGTGACGAAATTCGATGACAAGACCGAAAAGCAGCTTCGCGAGATTGTCAAACGTGGCATCAGCTCGTTCAAAGTTTATCTCGCCTACAAAGGTGCGTTTGGCGTGGACGACACGGAACTTTATCGCACGCTCAAGCTCGCGAAGGAACTTGGCGTCATCGTCACCGCGCATTGCGAGAACGAAACACTCATTGCCGAGCGGCAAAAGGAATTGCTCGCCGGCGGCAAAACTGATCCCGGCCAGCATCACGAAAGCCGTCCGCCGCAGGTTGAGGCCGAGGGTGTGCATCATTTGATGACGTTCGCCGAACTCACGGGCGCGGCGACTTACATTGTTCATTTGAGTTGCAAAGAAGCGTTGGATCAGGCCATCGCCGCGAGGCAGCGCGGCGTGCGCGTGAGCGTTGAAACGTTGATTCAATATCTCACGCTCGACAAGACGTTTGCCGAAAAATCAAAATTCGAGGGCGCGAAATACGTTATGTCGCCGCCGCTGCGCGATAAAAGCAATCAACCAATATTGTGGAACGGCCTGCGCGATGGCCTCGTTCAAACCGTCGCGACCGACCACTGCCCGTTTGATTTCAAAACGCAAAAAATTATGGGCAAAAATGATTTCACAAAAATTCCCAACGGCATTCCGTCGCTCGAAGACCGCATCAATGTGCTTTACACTTACGGCGTGAAGGCGGGTAAAATTGATTTGCACACGTTTGTGAATTGCGCCAGCACGCAAGTGGCGAAGACGTTCGATTTGTTCCCGCGCAAAGGCACGATTCAGCCCGGCGCGGATGCCGACCTCGTTGTTTTTGATCCAAATTATCGCGGCAAAATTTCGGCGAAGACTCAACACATGAACGTGGATTATAACGTGTTTGAAGGCTGGAAAATTGAAGGTCGTCCGTGCGTCGTCACTGTGCGCGGACAAGTCGCAGTGCGCGATGGAAAGTTCGTCGGCAGGATTGGCCGCGGAAAATTTTTACAGCGTAAACCGGGTCATTTTTAATTTATGTCCACAACTTCTGCGCTCGCCAATGCGCCCGATGTCGAAGTTGAAATCGGGCAAAGCCATTTGTGCAACGCTGGCCTCGCGCCCGTGCCGCAATCGCAGCGCAAATGGGGCATGTTGAGCTTCGCCGCGCTGTGGATTTCAATGTCCGCGTGCATCCCGACTTATATGCTTGCGTCGTCGCTCATCGGCGGGGGCATGAATTGGTGGCAGGCCGTACTCACGATTTTTCTCGGCAATTTGATTGTGCTCGTGCCGATGGTTTTGAACGCGCATGCGGGTACGCGTTACGGAATTCCGTTTCCGGTTTATTGCCGCGCGGCGTTCGGAACGAAAGGGGCAAATGTACCGGCAATTTTGCGTGCGCTCGTCGCGTGCGGCTGGTTTGGAATTCAAACATGGATCGGCGGCGAGGCGATATACAAAATCTGTGTGACAATTTTCAATCTGCATCCCGCGACAGCGACGAACTGGCTTGGCATCACGGGCGGACAATTTCTCTGCTTCCTGTTTTTCTGGGGCGTCAATATGTTCGTCGTTTATCGCGGCATTGAAACCATCCGCTGGCTGCTGAACATCAAAGCGCCGCTGCTCATCGCACTCGGCTTGTTGCTGCTCGCGTGGGCTTACAACAAAGCCGGCGGCTTCGGGCCGATTCTCTCACAGCCATCGGCGTTTGATGCCGGCCAGCCAAAGGCCGGACAGTTCTGGGCGTATTTTTTCCCGGCGCTGACGGGCATGGTTGGTTTTTGGGCGACACTCTCGTTGAACATTCCTGATTTCTCGCGTTACGCAAAGTCCCAACGCGAACAAATCCTCGGCCAAACGCTCGGTCTGCCGCTGACAATGGCGTTGTATTCGTTCATCGGCGTTGCCGTCACGTCGGCGACAACCATTATTTACGGCGAAACAATTTGGAATCCCGTGGACGTACTGACGCATTTCAAAAATCCGGTTGTGCTCGTTATTGCCATGCTCGCGCTGTGCGTTGCAACGCTCGCAACAAATATCGCGGCCAATGTCGTCAGCCCGGCAAACGATTTCGCGCATCTCGCACCGAGGAAGATTTCCTTCCACATCGGTGTTTTCATCACCGGCATTATCGGCGTATTGATGATGCCGTGGAAACTGGTCGCTGATCCGAACGGCTACATCTTCACCTGGCTCATCGCTTACAGCGCATTGCTTGGACCGATTGGGGGAATTTTGATCGCAGACTATTTCATTTATCGCCGGCGAAAACTGAACGTCGCTGCGCTTTACAAGGCCGAGGGTGAATATCGTTTCACAAACGGCTTCAGCGTCGTGGCTTTGATTTCATTGGCGGTTGGCGCGCTGCCTAGTTTGCCCGGATTTCTTGTGAATGTGAAATGGCTCAACGCCGGCAGCGTTCCGCCGTTTCTCGCGCAGCTTTACAATTACGCGTGGTTCATCGGCTTTGCCGTGGCGTTCACCGTTTATCTTGCATTGCGAAAACTCGCGCCGGAAAAATAATTATATTTATGAAAAACATCCCCTTGCCTCCGTGCAATCATCAACCGAACAAATACACCGGGCCTTCCGCCGACGCAGTACTGGCATTGCGCAGGCAGTTCATGAATCCCGGCATTTTTCTCTATTATAAAAATCCAATCATGCTCGTCGAAGGCTCGATGCAATACGTCTGGGACGAAACCGGCAAGCGCTATCTCGACGGTCTCGGCGGCATTGTGACCATCAGCGTCGGGCATTGTCATCCGCAGGTCGTCGCGGCGGCAAACAAGCAGAACGAACTCATCCAACATTCGACGACAATTTATTTGCAGCCGAACGTGACATTGTTCGCGGAAAAACTGGCGTCGAAAATGCCGGGCGAATTGAAAGTTTGTTATTTTCTCAATTCCGGTTCGGAAGCGAACGATCTCGCATTGCTCATGGCACGCGCCTGCACGCAAAATTACGATGTGATTGCGCTGCGCAATGCGTATCACGGCGGCAATGCGTCCGGCATGGGCGTCACGGCGCACAGCACTTGGAAATATAACGTGCCGCACAGTTTCGGTGTGCATCACGCCATCGCACCGTATCCATATCGCGGGACGTTCGGCTACGATGATTCTGACGCTGGGAAAAAATACGCTGACGACGTGAAAAGTCTCATTGATTACGCGACGCCTGGCAAAGTCGCCGCATTTATCGCCGAATCCATTCAAGGCGTTGGCGGCTTTGTGGAATTTCCGCAAGGTTACCTCAAGCAAACTTATGAATACATTCGCGCGGCGGGCGGCGTGTGCATTGCCGACGAAGTGCAAACCGGATTTGGTCGAACGGGATCGCATTTTTGGGGCTTTGAAACGCAAGGTGTGATTCCCGACATCGTCACGATGGCGAAAGGCATTGGCAACGGCGTTCCACTCGCGGCGGTCCTCACCACGCCAAAAATCGCGCAGTCGCTCGTCGGCAAAGTCCATTTCAACACGTTCGGCGGAAATCCTGTCGTCACCGCGGTCGGCAAAGCCGTTCTCGAAGTCATCGAAAAGGAAAATCTTCAGGCGAACGCCCTGAAACTTGGCAATTACATTTTAGCTGGATTGGAAAAATTAAAAGCCAGACATAAAATCATCGGTGACGTGCGTGGCAGAGGTTTACTGCTCGGCATCGAAATGGTCAAAGACCGCGTGACGAAGCTACCCGCTTCCACCGAGTGTGCGCAGGTTTTGGAAAACGCGCGCGAATTGGGTTTGCTGATCGGCAAGGGCGGACTGTGGGGGCAAACCATTCGCTTCGCGCCGCCAATGTGCATCACGCAGGACGACGCGGATTTTCTGCTCGCCGTTTTGGATGAATCGTTTTCCGCGCTTTGACATGAAATTGCTCCACCACAATTACGGCAAGGCAAAAGTACGGGTGCTGAAACTTTTTCGTGCCGGAAAAACTCATGCCATCAAGGAACTGGACGTGCAGGTCATGCTGCAAGGCGACTTTCACGCGTCGTTCATAAAAGCCGACAATAGTATGGTCGTGGCGACGGATTCGATGAAAAATACGGTCAACGTTTTTGCGAAGGAAGATCTCGGCGACGAAAACGAGGAATTTGGAATCTCACTCGGTAAACATTTTTTAAAAACGTATCCGCAGGTAAAACGCGTGGAAATTATTTTGTCGGAACATTGCTGGAATCGAATTTCAGTCGGCGGAAAACCGCACGCGCATTCGTTCGCGGAAAAAAGCGCGGCGAAACCGATTGCAAAAATTGTTTCCACGCGCAAAGGAACCGAAATCGAATCAGGGATCGAAGATTTGCTGATTTTGAAGACGACGGCTTCGGGTTTTGAAAATTTTGTGCGCGACAAATTCACAACGTTACCGGAAACGGGCGACCGGATTTTTGCCACGAAACTGAAGGCGACGTGGACTTACGAAAGGAAGCCAAAAAGTTATTCCCAAACGAATGGCAAAATTCTTGATGCCGTGTTGAAAGTATTTGCGAAAAATTTCAGCCCGTCCGTGCAAGTCACGCTGTTCCAGATGGGTGAGGCGGCGTTGAAAGCCGTGCCGGAAATTTCAAAAATCTCAATCGTAATGCCGAATAAACATTGTCTGCTGATCGACCTCAAACCGTTCGGCCTCGAAAATAAAAAAGAATTATTCGTGCCGACTGACGAGCCGCACGGGCAAATTGAAGGAACCGTCGCGCGATAATTTTTATGCGGTGAAACTGCGGCCAAGTCCAAGTTTTGCCAGACCTTGCCGGTAGGTGATGGAGCTTCTGTCAGCGCGGATGTGGACTTCTTCCTGCAAATTGATGGGCAAATCTTCGGGAAATTGTTTTTCCACAATCGCCTTGTCCTCGGCGAAAACCTGATGGTTGAAATCGAGTGTCGGCTGCAGCGGCATATCTTTGTCGAAGTTCCGGCAAATGGGCACGAAGACACGCGTCTTGCGGGCGGAAACCGGCGACGCGGCGTTGAGAATGTGCAGTTGTCCGTTGTTCGGAAAAAACACGGTGAGTTTGGCGGTGAACGGTAGCCACGTTTCAAAGAGTCGGCGCCATTTGAATCCGGGCGGGTTGAGATGTTTGAAGCCGAGCGAATAATTGCTGACCGTGCTGATGTAATCGGCGCGAAAACCGGCGGGTGTGAGTTCGATGGGATAGCTCGGCACTTCGCGATTGTCCAATTCGCCGAAAGTTCCGACGTGAACAAACGCAAAATGACTCACGTCGAGAAAGCCTTCGATTTGGCGGCCGGCGGAAGCGTCCAACTTGACGCTGTTCGGAAGCACTTGCAAATAATTTGGATCGTCCCATTCGTTAAACTCGGGAAAAGGCGAAGGGCCGTTGTCCACCAGACGCGTCCAAATGAGACCATGGCGTTCCTGTACCGGAAAAGTCTGTACTTTCAATTTCGGCGGAATGGCCGCGCCGGGATGCGCCGGGATACAAACGCATTGGCCATCGGCGTTGTAACGAAAACCATGATAACCGCAGACAATTTCGTTTCCTTCAATCCGGCCCGCGCTCAATGGCGCGCCGCGGTGCAGACACAAATCGCGCGCGACGACGACTTTTCCATTCACACGAAAAGCAACGATCCGTTCATCGAGCAATTTTGCCGCGAACGGTTTATCTTTAACTTCGTGCGAAAACGCAATCGGATACCAAAACGGTGCGAGCGCACGCCAGTCAGATTCTGCAAACATGCAGTCGCGTGGCAAGACGGGCTGAAATGAAGAAACAATGTTTGATTGTTCCTTATCAACGACCATGATATTGGGATGCGGCATAACCTTTAACGGCTTCTTCCTTAGGCAGAAGAATAATTTCATCTTTTTACCTTCTTATGAAAATATCAAGTTAAAACCTGCTGCTGGCAATTTAATCCGGCTGAATGAATCTGACAAAACCGAAATCACGGCGGAGTTTTTGGCAAATCAAATTCCACTGGGCATTTGAATTTTAATTTACCGGCGTGTTCGTCACCGGCACGGTGAGGTAGAACTGGCTTGGATAATTCGGCGCGTTAGGGTCAATAAAATCAATCGAACCTTGGAAGACTTGATTGGTGGAACCGGATGTCCAGTTCAGCAGGTTGGTTGAAATTTGAACGGAAAACCACGCGCCGTCGGGTCCGCTGGCATTCACATGAAAACTGCCGTCGGGCAACAGGAATGGCAGCGGACGCGGCCAGTTTTCGAGAATTAACGCAGCCGCGCACGGCGGAATTCCCACAATGTAATCCGGCGGCGTGTTGGTGTCTGGCACCAGCGTGAGAACAACGGTCTTTGGAAAATTGTTCGAACCATTGTCAATCGGCACAATCGGGATCAGCGCGCAGGCTTCGCCGGCGGGAACGGTTACATAGCCGGGCAACTCGACATAGTCCACGCCGTTGCTGGCGGTGCCGCCAATGTTGTAGTTCACGGTGATTGGGTTGCTCGCATCGCCGAAACGGCGCACGGTGAAGAGCGCGTCCTTGGGTCCCCAATTGGTGAAGGATTGCCAGCTCGCCGGCGGCCAGTTTGCCCATGTCGGCGTCCCGTTTGTCATGCCCGGCCAGGTCCATGAATTTGTGCCGGCGATGGCAATCGGATCGGTTGCTGCGATGTTCACAACATCGGTCGGATTCGCATTGGTTGTTGAAGCCAAAATAGTGATGTTCACGGGCGGGGAAGTCCTGCTGGAAGTATCAAGACCGTCAGCAGCACCCGTTGCCACAACAGTCAGGGCATAAGCACCTGGCGGCGCGTTGGTCCATACGCGGTAAAAAATATGACCGAGCAGAGGATTTGGCCCCGCGATATCGAAATCAGGCTGGACTCCCGGCGGACGATCAGCAGAACCCAGACCCAGATTGAAACCGCTGCCAAGATCGTTGGTGCCCGCATAAAACTCCACGTTGGTGCGCAGCGCATAAGCAAAAATCGGAATGTCCACTGGCGCGTAAAACACGGCGTGATTTGCCGGACTGATAATTCTGGGTACGGGACTGACAACTGGATCATAAGCAGTTTGTGCAAGACTGACACAAGAAATCGACAACAGAAACATGATGACTAATACGCATCTTGTTGCGACTAAAAAGCGCATAGCTTTCATAAACGGCTCTCTTTCCGAAAGAGAAAACTAAGTTAAAGATTGTCTACAATTACTTGCAGAAAACCGATTAAAAGTCAAGAAGTGCTTTGTTGCAAAATTGCCGGCAATAGTCTTTTAAGTAACGCGCCGTCCTTTTTGCAGGGAGCGTGGAAGAGCGTTCAACGTCACTTACTTCAAGGTGGCGGAATTTCCGGCGCGGTCAGGCCTTGTTTTTGCCGCTTCTCTTCAACTTCGGCGATGTATTTTTTGGTCGCGGCGGGCAATTCATGCCAAATCCATAATGCGATTCCTCCGCCGATTACCGCAAATGGAATCACAAAAATCGGCAACCATTGCCAGCCTTCGCGCGTGATCAAAAATCCGAGGCTGTAGGATTGAATGGTGCTGCCCAAATAGGCAAATCCGTTGACGACGCCCATGCACGTTGCAGTCGCCTTGCGTCCGCCAAAATCCGTCGCCGCCGTTCCGGACATTAGTGACGTGATGCCAATGGAAGCCATGACGATGAAAACTGCCGACCAGCCGACGACTTGCGGCTGCGTGAACAGAACCACGGACATTACCACTGCTGTTATGAGAACAAAGCCGCAAAGCAAAGCGGCGGGCGGACCACGGCGGGATTGAAACAACTTATCCGAAATCAATCCTCCGGTAAATCCGCCCACTATGCCAAAAATGCAGGTGAGCCAGCCCCAGTGTAGCGCAAAATATTCCGCTCCGGGCTGCTTCACTTCGCCGGCAAAAACAGAATACCACTGCGTCATGCTGTAGCGAAAAACTCCGGAAGTCAGTTCCACGCAGGCGATTAGCAGCATCAACCGGCTAGCAAAGATCTTTTTCAGCAGGTCGAGCACCGAAAATTCCACGTGCATCTGGCCGGACGACGCATCGCAGGTGTCGAGATGCGGGAAGCCGCATTCTTCCGGCGTGTCCTTGATAAGCCACAAGTCCAGCAAAACCCAGAAAAGCAAAATGATTGCCGGAATGTAAAACACCGCCCAGGTAGCATCCAGCGGGGCGACTGTGGGCGAAAAAATTCCTTTCAGAAAATTGTCCGGAGCATTCGCTTTAGTCATCGAAACAATTGCGCCGCCCCAGTCAAACGCGAAATAAACACCGATTGAAATCAACGTGCCAAAAATTGCGCCGAAGACGCCGCGTTCGCGCACGTGAAACCAATACGCCTTGACCTTGATGATGGACATCGCGCCGAAACTTTGGAAATACATGTTCAACGCATACAGTGCCGTAAAGCTGACGACCAGGTTCACTCTCAAATGTTTGGCGGTGATCAGCCACGTCAGCATGCCCAACGCGATGTTGGCCAGTGACGCGCCGAGCGCCGAAATGATCATGCCGCGTTTGCCGCCGAGTTTTTTGTCAATGAGCGGGCCGTTGACGAGGAACGACAGCGCATAAACCAATGTGCCCGTGCCAAAAATAATTCCCAAATCCTCCTTCGACATGAGTGTGCCGAGTGCGCCTTTGGCAACAATGATATTGTAGCGTCCCATGCACAAAAAGGCATAAGTCATGCCCAGCGGCAGCCAGTTGATGAAACGGCGCATCATGAACCAGCGACCGTGTTTCAGGGGATTGTTGTAAAAATAAACCGCGATCACCGCCGCCAGACAAAGCGCGACCGTGGCCGGATAAAAATAATTTGGAACCATTCCTGTCTCGACAAAGCAAAACAGAGCTGCGCGCAGTGGTCAAAGAATTTCATGTAACAAAAGCTGTTGAAAAAATCCGCAGCTACGTGAAAACAAATTCACTCCGGAAATCATTCCGCTTTCACTTTCTTTTCGGTCTTTGAAGCTTTCGCAGTTTTCGCACTGCTTCTCTTCTACTTCAGCCGGAGCGGCTTCGGGCGCAACCATCGGCGTCAAACGGTTGACAAAATTTTGTGGTGCGGGAGCAGATTCCTTTTGGCAATTCCAGTGTGTTCCGCTAGAGTGAAACGCAGAAAGGATGAAATTATGAAATTGAAGTTGTCTGCGCTTGCAATAGTAACCGGCATTTTAATCGAATTCAGCATTCAAAATGTCAACGCGTGGGATTATGAAGGTCATCATGCGGTCAACGAACTGGCGTTGGCGTCGTTACCGTCGGATTTTGGCATTCAATTGACCCCGGCCTTGCAGGATCGCATCGCGTTTCTCGCCGGTGAACCGGATCGCTGGCGAAATGTAAGTGATTTACCTTTGAAACATGTCAACGGGCCGGATCATTATTTTGACTTGGAGGATTTAAAACTTTGCGGGCTGACGCCGGAAACGTTGCCGGTTATGCGATACGATTTTGTTGCGGACCTTGCGCGGGCGCGCGCAGAACATCCCGAACGTTTTCCGCCGATTGATCCGGCAAAGGACGCCGATCATACGCGCGAGTTGGATGGATTTTTGCCGTGGGCCATCACGGAGTATTACGAAAAATTGAAATCAGATTTCAGCGTGCTTAAGGCGTTTCAAACGCACGGCGGCACGCCGGAGGAAATCGCCAACGCGCAGGCGGACATCGTTTATGTGATGGGGGTGATGGGACATTTTGTCGGCGACGGTTCCCAACCGCTGCATACGTCGAAGTATTTCAACGGCTGGGATCCGGACAATAATCCCAAAGGTTACACGACGCGAACAACGTTTCATGCGTGGATTGACGGCGGTTATTTCCGGAAAACCGGGGGAATAAAAGTGGGCGCACTCATTGGGAAAATCCAGCCGGCCACGCGCATTGCCAACGCGGACGAACCTGACGGAATGTTCCGTGACGTTGTGGCTTACCTCGTTGAGCAAAATAAATTTGTCGAACCACTCTATGAATTGGACAAGGAAGGCGGACTTTCCGGCGAAGGCGACAAGGGCATGGAAGGTCTGCCATTTCTGGCAAATCAACTCGTCAAAGGCGGCCAGATGCTCGGTGACATTTGGTACACGGCCTGGCTCGACGCGCCGGAAGATCCTTACCTCGAAAGACAACTGGATCAACGCAACGCCGCTCCGGCAAATCCGTGAAATAACTCAAATCTTATGTGTCAGATATGTAACTCCCATAACTTGGAGTCCGCGTCGGATTGTTCCATCATTTATTCACCTTAAGGAAGTAACAAGTTATGCCCCGCACGCGCCAGGAATTGGAACAAATCGAACGGCAAATCCTCGCGCCTTGCGCCCAATTCAGCGGCGACACGCGCGGGCGCGAATACGCGGAAACCCCGCCCGAATGGCGCACGCATTATCAACGCGACCGCGACCGCGTCATCCACTCGCGCGCCTTTCGTCGTCTTGAATATAAAACGCAGGTTTTTCTCAACGGCACGGGCGACCATCTGCGCACGCGCCTCACGCATACGATTGAAGTCGCCGCCGTCTCGCGCAACATCGCCAGCGCGCTGAAATTAAATTCCGACTTGGCGGAAACCATTGCGCTGGCGCATGACCTCGGCCATTCACCGTTCGGCCACAAGGGTGAAACCGTCCTCGCCCGCTTGATGAAGGGTCATGGCGGATTTGAACACAATCAACACAGCCTCCGCATCGTCGAGCAACTCGAACAAAAATATCCAAACTTTCCCGGCCTGAATCTTTCGTGGGAAGTCCGCGAAGGTTTGGCCAGGCATTACACCGCTTACGACCATCCCGGCCGGCGCATGGATTTCGCCGCAAAAAATTCCTCGCTCGAAGCGCAGATCGCCAACCTCGCCGACGAAATCACCTATTACAGCCACGACTTGGATGACGGCCTTGATTCCGGATTGCTTTCGGAAAAAAAACTTTCCGCCAACGTCCGCGTCTGGGCGCACGCCGCGAAACTGGTTAAAAAGGAATTCGGCAATCTACCCGACGAATCCCGCCGCTATTTCATCATCCGCACCATCATTGATATGCAGATTCGCGATGTGGTTGAAAACAGCGAGTGCCTCATTCAAAAAGCCGGCGTCCAATCAGCCGACGATGTGCGACTGAATTCCAAAGCGCTCATCGCTTACAGCCCTGGACGGCGTGAGTTGAATCTGGAACTGCGCAACTACCTTTACAAGAATTTGTATTACAACCCCGTCGTGCATCAGCCGAACCTGCGTGCGGTAAAAATGCTGAAGCAACTGTTCAAATATTACCTTGTGCATCCGAAGGAAATGGGCGAAGGCGCGCAACGCCGCGTCCGCAAAATCGGCCGGCACCGTGCCGTGTGCGATTACCTTGCCGGCATGACCGACCGCTACGTCATGCTCGAATATCAAAGAATTTTCGGCGAAACCTTCAGGCTGTGATTGTGGCAGACGACGTGAGCGGCTCTGATTTGATTTTGAATCTCGCTGCCTTGCCTCCTGCGAAACAAGCCGCGGCCGCGCCGCCGCCCGGAAAAATTCGTGGCCGATGGCGGCGGTTTCAAAGTGTCGGACTTTTTTGTCGTAGACTACGGACTTGATTATTTCGGGCGTTATCGCAACCTGCCGTTGCGTCGGCGTGCTGTAACTGCGCATTGATTGGGAGGCGCGCCGGCAAATTTACCGGAAATAATGGAACTCAAACTCATCAGTTTTTTTGGCTGGTTTGCAATGATTGCGACCGCCTGGGCGATTTCCTACAACCGGAAACTGTTTCCGTGGCGCACGGTTGTTTGGGCCGTCGGTTTGCAATTTACGCTCGCTGTTTTGATTTTGAAAACGCCTTGGGGCGCGGAATTGTTTGTTTTGGCCGGGAAAGTGGTTCAGAAACTTATTCAATTTTCCAACGACGGTTGTAAATTCGTTTTCGGCCCGCTGGCGGACGAAAATTTGCTCACCGAAAAATTTGGTCCGGGCAACGCGGTGATTTTTGCGATTCTCGTCACCGGCACGGTCGTGCTGGTCGCGTCGCTTTCGTCGTTGCTTTATCACTGGGGAATTTTGCAGCGCGTCGTTCACGCCGTCGCGTGGGTCATGCGCAAGGCGCTGCGCACGAGCGGCAGTGAAACCCTTTCCGCCGCCGCGAACATTTTTATGGGGCAAACCGAGGCGCCGCTCGTCATCCGGCCGTACGTGCCGCGCCTGACGCGCAGCGAACTCATGACCATCATGGTTTGCGGCATGGCGCACATCGCCGGCGGCGTCGCCGCGGTGTATGCCGATATGGGACGCCGCGCCGGTTATCCCAACACCGCCGGACATCTCCTCACGGCGTCCGTTTTGAATTGTCCCGCCGCGCTCATGATCGCAAAAATCCTTTTGCCGGAAACCGAAAAAAGCGAAACCGCCGCGTCCATGCCCGCCACCGTGCCGCGCACGACGGCCAATTCCATTGACGCGATTTGTCGCGGCGCGGGCGACGGGTTTTTTCTTGCGCTGAACATTATCGCCATGCTCATCGCCTTCATCGCCATCATCGCGCTGGCGAATTATTTGATCGCCTTTCCACAAACGAGTTTCGGGATTGCCCATCCTGTCACCTGGCAGAACATTTTCGGCTGGCTTAACGCCCCGTTCGCATTTCTCATGGGCGTCTCCCCGCATGACTGTGTCGCGGTCGGACAAATTCTTGGCGAACGCATTGTGCTGAACGAATTTGTCGGCTATCTCGACCTCACGACCAACGCGAAACAACTCGCCCTCGATCCCCGCAGTTTTACGATTGCGACTTACGCGTTGTGCGGCTTTGCAAATTTTTCCAGCATCGCGATTCAAGTCGGCGGCATCGGTTCCCTTGCGCCCGAGCGCCGCGGCGAAATGGCGAAAATCGGTTTCCGCGCGATGGTCGGCGGCCTGCTCGCCAGTTATACGACTGCGGCGATTGCCGGAATTTTACTGTGACCCTGTGTGTGCAATCAGGCGAACCGGATTACGGAAGAACAACTCAAGCCATGGAAGAACCCGGGCAGGATGGCGTGAAATAATTCCGTAATAAAATGGTTGACTTGGAAATGGAAATCGCAATAATACGCTGGTCGGTGTAATTAATCAAAAGGAGATTTTATAAAGACGTTTACAATTCGCATTGTTCTGGGTTGCCTGACCCTTTTCACAGCCTTAAGCATTATTCCTGCGGCTTCAGCCCAAACGAGCACCCTCCGCATCGTCTGCTACAACATCGAGGACGATGTTGGCACGGTAACCCCGCTGCCCGGTTTGATCGCACCGCCCAGCAACACAACGAATGTCCAGGCGGGCGGCGTGTTGGAGGGGATTGGCGAGGAGAACGTCGGCAATGATCCGGCACAGCCACTGGACATTCTGGCTTTGGAAGAAACAACCAGCAACACTCAAACCATCGCCCCGATTGTTAACGGTTTGAACAGTTTTTATTCCGTGTACAATTACCTGTATGCTACCCCGGCCGGGTATGCGATGAGCCCTTATCAGGCGACGGAGGAAGGCGGCAGTCCCACCGACGGGAATGGGCCTAACGCGCTCGTTTACAACACCAATACGGTGCAACTGCTCGCCTCGGTGGGGATTGCCACGCCGACCGGCAGCGGGAACGGGATGTATCGTCAATGCGTCCGCTACGAGTTTGCGCCCGCCGGAGTAACGCCTAACACGAATAACGAATTCTACGTCTACGTCAGTCATTACAAGGCGGACTCGGGCTCGGCTAATGCAGCGGATCGCTTGGGCGAGGCGACCATCATTCGAAATGATGAAGCAAACAATTTGCCTGCCAATGCCAGCGTGCTGTATGTTGGCGATTACAACCCCGACGACAACAGCAGCGAACCGGGCTACCAGGCCATCTTAGCTTACAAAGCCCCAAACGGCATTGCGCAAGGTCAGGGAGTCGATCCGCTCAACACCAACGCGTTGACCACCATCGACTGGAGCGACTCCACCAGTAACACCAACATCCTCTTCATGCTCTCCGAAGAAGACTACGATCTGCGCTATCGGGACGATCTTCAGATTATGTCGAGCAACGTGTATTACCAGGAGGCGTCGGGCTTGCTTTACGTACCCGGCACCTATCATTCATTTGCCAACAACGCCACAATCGCTTGGGGCACCAGCGTTAACCAGACGCGCAATACCGCGTTGAATGACCTTGATCCAGTCAAGACCAATGCCACCGGGCTCAGCGCCTCCCAGCTTTACCTCGACCTTACCGACGCCAGCGATCACCTGCCCGTGGTGGCCGATTACACCATTTCGATTCCCGCTCCTGCGCCGGTGGCGGATTTCACCGCCAGTCCCACCAATGGAGTGGCGCCGTTGACGGTTTCCTTTTCCAATTTGAGCACCAATGCCACGAATTATCTCTGGAGTTTTGGTGATGGCAATACCAGCACTTTGACCAATGCCACCGACACCTACACCAATCCCGGTATTTACTCGGTCACGCTCACCGCCGTTGGCGCGGGCGGCACGAACATTTTGACGCTCACCAATTACATCACGGTATTAAGTCCGCCGCCGGTTGCCGCCTTTACCGCCAGCCCGACCAGCGGGGTGGTCTTGCTCACGGTCGCTTTTACCAATTTGAGCACCGGGGCCACGAATTACAGTTGGGATTTTGGTGACGGCAACACCAGCACCGAAACCAACCCTGTTGATATCTATACCAATGTCGGCACTTATTCCGTGACTCTCACCGCGGTCGGGCCGGGGGGAACCAACACCTTGACCCTCACCAACTACATTGTGACCGTCATTCCGCCGCCGTTGCAGCTTGGAAATTTTGCCCTGTCGGCCAACGGATTCCAGTTCACCGCCAGCAATTCGGATGGATCACTCATCACTCCCGATCAGGAATCACAAATCCAAATTTTTGCCACGACCAACCTCGCGTTGGACTTTACGAACTGGACGCCGCTGACTACCAACGCAATTCAGCTCACCAATGGTTACCTGCAAATCGTTGATACGAACAGCGTCTCTTATCCTCAAATGTTTTACGACGCCGTGGAAACACCCTGAACCGCATCAATTGGAAGTGTTAACGCGTCGCCGCGTCGCATTGGAAAAAATTGCATTCGTAGCACCTTCGCCCCGCTTTGTGCTTTTGTCCTCGATGTGTAGCCGGGGAACTGATGCGTTTTTATGCGCAGGGTTACCGGCGTGCGGAAACGCCGCCATTCCCGTTTACCTGATTTGAAGTTAAAACCCTACTGACACCTATTTTATTCCAAACGTAATTCTTATGAAGTTCTTTTTTGGCCGCCTCATAACTGGCAGGATTACACCTTGGGCAAATAAAAAAACTGTTTGTCCCTTCACCGCATTTGATTCGGGCATACCCGCATACGGAACATTTTGGGTTGAAATCGTTTTTTCGCCCACAATGCGGGCAGTCAGCGGCAAAATCGGGAATTTTTCCGTAGCAGTCGGTGCAGATAAGCCGGGCCATAATTCAATTAAACATCAATTAAATTTTCGCGGCCTGTTATGGCCACTACAGTCAAAGTAACTCTATCGTTCCAATCGGCTTTTGTCAATGATTAACGCGGCGTGGTTGACACACTGGTTTGGCGCGCGGTCTATTCGCCCAAAAATCTCTTTGAAATCCATCGGATTCCCCGTCACCATGCCCGTTCAACTTTGCCGCGCCCTCACGAATGGCGGCCATGATTTTGACATGAAACGCACGCATCATTGCAATGAACTGCGCCCGGCGCACGTCGGGCAGACCGTCACGCTGTCCGGCTGGGTTCACTCGCGCCGCGACCTCGGCGGCCTCATCTTCATTGACATCCGTGACCGCGAAGGCCGCACCCAGACGGTTTTCGACCCGTCCGGTTTGCCGGAGGAACTTTTTGAACGCGCCGCCGCCTTGAGAAGTGAATGTGTGGTGAGCGTCACCGGCAAAGTTCGTCAACGTCCCGCCGGCACGAATAACCCCAAAATTCCAACCGGCGAAATCGAAATGGCCGTTTCGGAACTTGAAGTATTGAACATGGCGGACGTGCTGCCGTTTCCGGTGGACGATCCCGAAGTGGCGGACAAGGTCAACGAGGAATTGCGCCTGCAATATCGCTACCTTGATTTGCGCCGGCCGGAAATGGCGCGCAATTTGAAATTGCGCAGCAAGGTGGCCATCGCCACGCGGCAATTCATGGATGGGCAGGGTTTTCTGGAAGTCGAGACGCCGACTCTGTTCAAGTCCACGCCCGAAGGCGCGCGCGAATTTCTCGTTCCCAACCGCCGCGAGCCGGGAACATTTTACGCGCTGCCGCAATCGCCGCAGCAGTTCAAACAAATCCTGATGGTCGCCGGCGTGGAAAAATATTTCCAACTGGCGCGCTGCTACCGTGACGAGGATTTGCGCGCCGACCGCCAGCCGGAGTTCACGCAGGTGGACATTGAAATGTCATTCATTGAACGCGAAGACATTTATACGCTCGTGGAAGGCCTGTTGAAACAGATTTGGAAAACGGCGTTGAACGTCGAAATTGCCACGCCGTTCAAACGCATTTCGTTTGAGGAAGCGTTGAACCGCTACGGCATTGACAAACCCGACACGCGCTTTGCGATGGAACTGGCGGACTTCACGGAGGAATTTCGCGCGAGCACGTTCAAGGTGTTCAGCGGCGCGATTGCCGGCGGCGGCGTGGTCAAGGCGCTCAACGCCAAAGGTCTGGCGGGCGCGACACAGGGCCAGATTGAGACGATGACCGAATACGCAAAAAGTTTCGGCGCGAAAGGCCTGGCGTTCATCAAGGTGGAAAACGGCGAATGGAAATCGCCCATCGTGAAATTTTTCAACGACGCCGAAAAAACCGCGCTGACTTCAAAGCTGAAAATCGAGGAGGGCGATTTGATTCTCTTCGCCGCCGATCAATGGCTGACCGCGTGTGAAATTCTCGGCAAGATTCGTTTGTATTGCGCCGATGTTTTGAAGGGGCAGGGGAAGCTGGCGATGGATCCGGATCGTTTTGATTTCCTGTGGGTCATCGAATTTCCGCTGCTCGGTTTTGACCGCGAACAGAACCGCTGGTATTCGAGTCATCATCCGTTCACCGCGCCGGTGGTGGAGGACATTCCGCTGCTCAAGACCAATCCCAAACGCGTCCGCGGCCAGCATTACGACGTGGTCGTCAACGGCGTGGAACTTGGCGGCGGTTCGATTCGCATTCATCAGCCGGACGTGCAGAAAACGGTGTTCGAGGAAGTACTGCAAATTCCGCCGGACCTGGTGAAGGCGCGGTTCGGTTACCTGCTCGAAGCGTTTCGTTACGGCGCGCCGCCGCACGGCGGCATCGCGCTGGGCTTTGACCGGCTCATCGCGATCCTCTGCGATACCCCGAGTATTCGCGACGTGATTGCGTTTCCCAAAACCGCGAAGGGCACGGATTTGATGACCGGTTCGCCCGCATTCGTTGACCCAAGGCAACTGCGCGAGCTTTACCTTGAAGTGAAGGCGGCGAAGAAGGAATGATGCATGTCCAATGACGCGCCGATACTTCAACCGGAGTTGGATTGGCGACGGTGGCTGGTGCTTATCCTGGGAGCAGTGGCGGTTGCGTATGCCTTGATTGTCATTCCGGTCATGTTGTTTCAACGCCGGCTGATTTACATTCCGTCGAAGCTGACATTGGATGAAGCCGAAAATGACGCGGCGCAAAGAGGTTTTTATCCGTGGCGGAATCAATCAGGCCAAATCATCGGATGGAAAATGTCTGCGGGTTCTGCGCCGATTGGCAGCCTTTTGATTGTTCACGGTAATGCGGGCTGGGCGCTCAATCGAATTTATCTTGCCGGACCCATTCATGCGGCTGCTCCGCTTGATGTTTACATTCTTGAATATCCGGGTTTTGGCGCGCGCGAGGGTTCGCCGGGTGAAAAAAGCTTTTTAACAGCCGCAGACGAAGCTTTCGAGAACCTGCCGGCTGATTTGCCGGTCTATATTGTAAGCGAGTCCCTGGGCGCAGGCGTCGCGGCGCATCTGGCCCAAAAAAATCCGTTGAAAGTTGCCGGTTTGGTGCTGTTTGTGCCATACGATAAACTTGCGTCCGTGGCTCAATATCATATGCCGCTTTTCCCGGCCTATTTTTTGTTGTGGGATCGCTTTGACCCTGCGGACTGGCTCAAAGATTATCGTGGCCCGATAAAATTTGTTGTTGCCGGTGCAGACCAGGTCATTCCGCCAAAATTCGGTTTGAGACTTTTTGATGCTTACCAAGGCCCAAAAACTCTGCAAGTTATGGCCGGTGCCGGCCATAATGATACGGCAGAACAATCTCCGGAATGGTGGCGCGACGTTTTGACCTTCTGGCAACAGCACGCGCAAACCAACAACGTAAAATTGCCATAGCCGCAGTTTTGTGCGTTCAGGTCTATTCCGAAGGAATCATCACGAACTTCCAGAAATGTATCAGGAATAAGAGAATGCAGCAGCGCTGCACACGGCCTGCAACCCTTCTGCAGCGGTGCATGCAGCATCAGAAGTGGGATGCACCGCCTCTTTAACCTCGTTTAATACTCTAATAACTGTCCTATGGCTCGCCACTTTTGCAGTTGATTTCGCGACACATTGAATCATGCTGACGGTTAAAAGTGCAAATGAGTAAAGCAGAATTAAATGGCAAACCTGCCAGTACGCCAGCAATCGAAGTCGGAGGGCAAATAGTTTACTATGGTAATTCCGAACAAATGTGTGGAATCGCTGACGAGTCTGTGCAACTGATTGTCACAAGTCCACCGTACTGGAATCTCAAGAGATATGGACAAAAGCCGGAACAGATCGGCTCTGAGGAATATGAAACGTATCTAAACAGAATGAGCCGTGTTTGGAGCGAGTGTTACCGCGTTGCAAAACCCGGTGGCGTCCTCGTTATAAACGTGAACTCCCGAAGAAATAAGGGCGTCTTATATCCAATCGCGTTTGATATTTACCGAACTATTCAGTCTTGGAAATTGTGGGACATTAACATCTGGTATATTCCGAACGCCCTACCACAGCCAAATCATTACATGGAACGATTGTTCGACAACAAGTTTGAGTATCTTTTGGTTTTTTTGAAGGGTTCGTCAGATCAATACAAGTTTCGAAAGCCTCGTGTTCCCCAGAAGTATATCGACGCTGATCCACGATCTCATAAAAAGAATGAACGAGGCCGCTGTTTGGGAAACGTTATTCGAATACCTGCATATCGCCCGCCAAATGTGAAACAGCTTGGCTACCATGAAGCCGCATTCCCTGAGGAGTTGGTTGCACTTATGGTTGAAACATACACTGATTCTGGCGATAGTGTCGTTGATCCGTTTTTAGGATCCGGAACGACATTGAAGGTCTGCCGGGTCATGAGTAGACGAGGAATTGGTTATGAACTGAACGAGGGTTACGGCGATTTAATTAAAAAACGCATTTGCGAGCCTTGGGCCGTACCGGACTGGCGTAAGATTGACCTTTTGCACTCGACGACCATGGAAACTGGCATGAAAGGTACGCGCAAAATTCACTTTCTCAGTCGCGGAATGCTACAACCTGAGCTCATTTAACTA
>JBEKBA010000006.1:0-51831 GCA_050015635.1 Verrucomicrobiota bacterium | reverse complement strand
AAGCAGTCAAGCGAGCCATTCGCCGGGCAAAAATCCGCGTTCCACAGCGATCAGTGATGGGTTTTACCATGAAGAAAAATGGTTCGGATAAAAAACACCCGTTTTGCATCAGTCTGCTAATGAGAAAATTGTCCCTTTGCGCAGCAGGAAGAAAGCTGTTCTTCGGCACACTTTTTTTCTTGAGTGCATTTCTTCCCTGTTCCACAAAAGCAGCTGGCGTGACGATTATCACACATGGTTTCGAAGATGACTTTTCATTTCCGACCTGGGTCGCTGCAATGGCTGACGAGATTCCGACCTACCATTCATTTCCCGGCACTAATTTTACGATTTATAGACTTACCTTGTCATATAACGGCAGCAGTTATGTCTTTTCATCAAGTCGCACGAACGGAAGTCCCCCCTTTGCAACCGATTCGGGTGAAATAATTATAGAACTCGATTGGAGTTCGCTGTCGAGCGATGTTGTGGATTCTTACGCCAGCACTTACAATGTTGGATGGGCGGTGAGCCAGGTATTGATGCTTACGAATGCAATTGCCGAACTCAATGGTCATCCGCTGACCGAATTTCCGATTCATTTAATTGGACATAGTCGTGGGGGTTCTTTGATGGCACAAATTAGCTATGTTCTCGGCACTAATGGCGTTTGGGTTGACCACCTGACATCACTTGATCCCTATCCATTAAATAATGATGGCAATGATGATTTTCCAGCAACCGTTGTAGATGCTTCCGCTGACAAGACATACGCCAACGTTCTGTTTGCTGATAACTACTGGCAAGACCTCGGAATCGGCGCGTATTTAGGCGATCCAGATGGTGAACCGGTTTCCGGCGCTTATGTGCGTCAATTGACCGATTTATCAGGCGGTTACTGGAATGTGTCAGACATTGAAGCTCCTGATCACTCTAATGTGCACCTATGGTATCACGGAACGATTGATTGGAACACTCCGGCCAGTGACACAGAGGCAACAATTACGGGCGCGGAGCGAACAAATTGGTGGGTTAATTATGAACAAAAAGGTACAAATGCTGGATTTGAATACAGTCTCATCGGCGGCGGCAATCGCTTGAGCACAAATGAGCCGGTTGGCCGGGGATTTCCCGCCATTATTGACGGCTACAATCAGAATTGGGATTTGGGAGCCGGAATTTCGAATCCAAATCGCACGGTTTTAACATCCGACAATGGAACTTGGCCGAATATCATCAAATTCAACATCACGGGAACGAACGTCGTAACCGAAAATGATTTCGTCAATACAACGCTCTATTACCAATATGCTGGCGGTTCCAATCTGACCCTCTCGATTTATTTTGATGAAGATTTTAATCCTTACAATTCAAACAGCATTCCCATCCTTCAATTACAGCCGCCAAATACTGGCGCAGAGAATGTGTATTCTTATCAAAGGCTCGGTCTGAACACCACCAACATTCCACCGGGCACTTACGCAATCTACGGAAAAATTTCCGACGGCGTGCATACCCGCTATCTTTACACGCCGGAGTTGGTTGAAATCGTTTCGAGTCAGCAGCCGCCTGTTTTGGGAATCACAAAATTATTGGGCACACAATTCGTAATTGGCGTGAATGCTGTTTCCGGCCAGAACATTGTGCTTCAAACTTCGACTGATTTGCAAAACTGGTTGCCGCTGGCAACGAATAAACTGACCACGGACAGTTGGAACTATACGAACAACGCACCGCCCGACTTCAGCGGGCAATTTTATCGCGCATCACTGTTGCCGTGATCTTGTGTTGCTCAAAGCGGACGGGCGGTTTGCCCCGTTTCATATTCTTCTGACGAAGCACGTCTGGCTTCTGGTGATAAATAAGGCTTGGCTGGCCAACGGCACGTCTAATTAAATCTCCGAAATATGATTCCACAACGGCTCAAGGCCCGGGCCAAAGGTGGCCAATCGGTAGCGTTTCGAGCGGAACAATGAGTTCCGGCGGCTCCTCAGTCGGGCAATTCTGACGCCGATATGGGCGCCGTCATTTCAAGGGGTTGCAGTTAATTACTGGCAACAGCGGCGGTTGTGTCTAAACTCAAAACCAACAGCAAACTAATGTGTCACGACCGGAAATTTCTTGAAACCGACCGCACCGATTTTCACCGAAACGCGCCAAGGATGGCTGTTGCTCCTGTTGACGGCCTGCACGTTTCTCTTTTTGCTCGGCAGCCGCGCCCTGAATGAACCGGACGAAGGCCGCTACTCGGAAATCGCCCGCGAAATGATCGAGACCGGTGACTGGCTCGTCCCGCATTTCTGGTATCTGCCGCATCTCGACAAACCGCCGATGACCTACTGGCTCGTCGCGGTTTCCCTGAAACTTTTCGGCCAGAACGAATGGGCGGTGCGTCTGCCCGTCGCGCTCGCGGGCATCAGCGGCGTGTGGGCGACGTTTCTGCTTGGCTGCGCACTCGGCGGACGCCGCGTCGGTGGGTGGAGCGTGCTCATCCTGCAAAGTTCCCTGCTCTACTTCGCCATGGGGCGGATGTTGACGACGGATATTATCCTGACCCAATTCACCGCCTGGGCGGTTTATTTTTTCTGGCGAAGCTGGCTCTGTCTGACCCATGAAACCCTCACGCCGCAACCGGGAAAATTTTGGTCATGGCATTTGGCCGGTTGGGTTGCCATTGCGCTCGGTTTTCTGACGAAAGGACCAATCGCGTTGGCCATTCCACTGGTTGCGCTGGCGTCGCTGCTGGTTTTTCGTTGGAAAACCTTTTCCGGGAAAAAAATTCTGTTCGGCGGTCTGGCCGGTGGTCTGGCGCTGTTTTTGATTTTGGCGTCGCCGTGGTTTCTGGCGGTTGCCCGGCGCGTTCCGCAGGCGTTGGACTATATGCTTTTTCATCAGGCGGTTGGGCATGTGCTCGGCACGACCATCAAAAACCGCCACGGCCCGCCGTTTTATTTCTTTGCGATTCTCGCCGTCGGCTTGCTGCCTTGGACGTGGCTGCTGGGCGGCCTGTGGCGGCGCGTGCATTGGCGCGGTTTGGCCGCGCCGCAAAAGGACGGCTGGTTGCTGCTGAATGTCTGGGCCGTGTTCACGTTCACTTTGTTCAGCCTCACGCATTCAAAACTGCCCGCTTACATCCTGCCGCTTTTTCCCGCGGTCGCCGCGCTGCTGGCGTTCCGCTTTTTCGGCGAAACAAAAAATGAGGAATCCGTCCGCGCGCCGGACTGGGTCTGGCGGTTGTCCGCCGCCACGCCCATGTTGGTGCTTATCGCCGTTTCCCTCGGGCTTCCGCCCCTGTTTCATGTGACGCTTCCGTCGTGGATGAAGTGGCAGGCCCCCGTGGCCGCTCTCGTCGCTGTGGGAATTTTTTTGCTGGCAAAAAAATGGAATATTTCCACCTGCGCCGCCGTTGCCGCGGCGCTGGGAATTTTTTCATTGCTGGCCACCGCCGCCGAAGCTCCGTTGTTTGAAGAAAATTTCAAGGCCAACCAGACCTTGAAGCCGCTCGGCCTCGCCTTGCGGGAAAATTATCGCTCGGGCGACACGGTGGTTTGCTGGGGACGCCTGCCCGAAGGCCTGCCGTTTTATTCCGGCGGCGTGATTTCAGCGGCCAACCGTCCGTTTTTGGGTGGCATGAATTTGACCCAATTGCCGTTTGAGTTTCCCGGCAACCGGGAACGGCTCGGCCCGCGGCTTTTGCCGGATGAGAACGCCCTGGCGCAAATGCTCGCGGGCGGACAGCGTGTGTGGGTCGTCGCGCCGCAAAAGGCGTTTGAGCATTTCCAAAAATTTGCGCCGGTCATTCCGTTGCGCCTCATTGCGCGCTCGGGACAATGGGAATTGTTTTCCAATCGCTGAACCGGGTATTTTTAACCACGTTTGGAGCTTGGAAGAAATTGTCGGCCTGTTGCCTTGATTTTAAGGTGTTTATGGCTTGGCTTTTGCTCTATAGTCGGCAAGAAAACTTATGCTCAAAACCATATTTTTGATTTTCCTCGTTGCGTTGCTGGTAGGTTTTTTATTGTGGCGACGGACGCCGAGGATAATATTTTTTGAGGTTATTTTCATATCTAGTTGGATTTTCGCCATCGCTTTTTGGCTAACTGAAGAGGTGATATACAAATTCAAGCCGGATTTATTGGATGGATTTATTCCCTACATTCCACCAGTTGTTCCAGTGATCGTTTTTGTTGCATGGTTTTTGCCAAGAGCGAAGATAATCAAGAGGTGAGGTTGTTCCACTTAACACGGCGCTAAAACTGCCCCACTACCCCAATCGCCAGAGCATTGACAGAATTGATTGAAATGCTCTAACCCGGCGCATTTTCCTTGCCGCGCCAAACAATTCGCTGGAACAATCGCCCCCGCGCGGCATTCCACAAAATCAATGACCGAAACACCAGAAGTCAGCTTCGTCGTTCCCTGCCACAACGAGCAGGACAACCTGCGCCCGCTCGTGGCGGCGATTAGCGGAGCGGTTGAACCGCTGAAAATGTCCTATGAAATCGTTATTATCGACGATTTCAGCTCCGACAATTCCTGGACGGTGCTCAAACAACTGGCGGCGGGCGACCCGCGCATCCGCGCCCAACGCTTTGCGTTTAACTGCGGCCAGTCCGCCGCGCTTTGGGCGGGCATGAAAGCCTCGCGCGGCAAGGTCATCGTCACCCTCGACGCGGATTTGCAGAACGACCCGCAGGACGCCCCGAAACTGCTCGCCGCCCTAAAACACTTCGACTGCGCCTGTGGCACCCGCAGCGAGGCTCGCAGTCACGGCGATGGCTTTGTCCGCATCGCGTCGTCGCGCATCGCCAACTGGGTGCGCAACAAACTTTCCGGCGAGAACATCAGTGACGCCGGTTGTTGTTACCGCGCCTTCAGGCGCGAGTGCATCGCCGACCTGAAATTTTTCAAGGGAATGCACCGTTTCCTGCCCACGCTGTTCAAAATCGAAGGGTTCACGGTCACGGAAATTCCCGTCCGGCACAATCCACGCGCCAGCGGCCGGGGCCATTACGGCGTGTGGAACCGCCTCTTCGCGTCATTTTATGACCTGCTCGCCGTCCGCTGGATGAAGAAACGGATGTTCAAATACCAGATCGCGGAGAAAATCAATTAAACGGCGCGCGTGTAGAAAGATAAGCGGCGCAACTCCCGTTTTCCCCCTTCGTAAGTCCTTGATTAACATACTTCTTCACCCTCCTTCCACGTCCACCGCGACTTTCACAACATGTTTGCCGCCGCCGGTCAGAATTCCCGCCACCGGACTCACGTCGCTGAAATCACGGCCATACGCGACGGAGATGTGTTCCTCCACCGGTTGGACATTGTTCGTCGGATCAAAATCCAGCCAGCCGAGGCCGGGACAAAACACCGCGAACCACGCATGCGAAGCATCCGCGCCGACGAGGCGTTCCTTGCCTTCTGGCGTGCGCGTGCGCAGATAGCCGCTTACATAGCGCGTCGGCAGGCCGAGCGAGCGCAGGCACGCGATACCAAGATGCGCGAAGTCCTGGCAGACACCGCGCCGCTTTTCCCAGACTTCTTCGAGCGGAGTCGCGATGGTCGTGGCTTTGGAATCAAATTTGAAATCTTCAAAAATGCGCCGCGTCAAATCGCGCGCGCCGGCAAGCAACGGGGTTTCCCTGCCAAAACTTTCGCGGGCGTAATCGGCCAGATCGAAAGCGGCGCGCGCCTGCGGTGAGTCAAAAATGAATTGATACGGCTCGACGACCTCCGGCGAAACCGGGTCGCGGAACATCCGTGCGGTGTCTTCCCACGCAGGTGACAATTCGGGTGCAGGCATCTTTTTTGCGTTCACAGTCACGCGGCTGTGCGTGATGATTTCCAGACGGCGATGAACTTCCTGCACGCTGAAAAGGCAGAGCCGGTTGCCGAAGTAATCCGTGCGCGCCTTGCGGAGCGAAGGTTCGGGAAAAATTTTCAGGGAAAAATTTTCCTGCACCTGCGTAGTCGTAGCGCGTGGTTCGAGCCGTGCGACGTGGTGAGACATCGTGACCGGCGCGGCGTATTCGTAAATCGTGCGATGAATGATGTTGTAGGTCATTGAACGTTCTCCCGGCCTGTCCGTGAAATCGCGGAGTGCGCAAAGTAGGCGGCGGCAATGGCATCGGAAAGTTTCGGCAGGTCGCGCAGGGTTTGCTGGATTACTTCGCCGACTTTGCTGGCGTGGAGATATTCGTTCAATCCGGCCAGTTCGCGTGTGTCGGTGTTGTTCAGGCGTGTGAGACATTCCTGCAAAATGCTTTTGCCGGAATCGGGATGGGCGGCTTCGCGTTCGAGCGGCAGACGTTCGAAGTGTTGTGTGAGTTGCACGATTTGAAACAGAACCGAACGCGGATTTTTATCGTCGAGCAATACAAGATCGAACACTGCCGGAATGTGCGGCAACAAATTGTAGCGCGAGCGATAAGTGATGGAGCTGTCCGCAACATCGAGCACAGCTTCGAGTACGCTTGGATTGTCGGCTTCGGGTGAATGCAACGTAGCGTCGAGCAGCGTGCCGAGGTAAATCGCACGTTCGAGGCGCAAGCCCATGTCGAGAAAACGCCACGCCTGCGCGCGTGTCATGTTCTCACGTGCGAGACCATGAAACGCCGCGAGACCGAGTAAAGTCTGGTTCAACACACCCACGGCATCGCCTGCGAGCATAATGGCGTTGCCGGTCGGTAATACGAGGCTTTCGTTAAGCTGGCTCAAGCCGCGCCACATATCGTTGGACGTGCGGTCGCGCACGAACATCGCCAGCCGCTGCAAACGGTCAACGATCTGCCGCAAACTTCCCGCGCGCGCTGGATCAAAAATTGCCGCGAGCAACCCGGCTTCGAACGCCTCGGCATTCTGGCGCAGCTCCGGCTGTTTCCAAATGCCGGGTAACTGGCCTTGCGTTTCGAGCGTGCGCAACAGCGGTGCGATTAACGGCAGCGCGCTGCCCGTACGTTCGGGATTGAACCGCAGCAACGCGCTACGCAGCAAACGCGCCGTCGCGTCAGCGCGTTCGGAATAACGGCCGAGCCAGAAAAAATTGTCCGCAAGGCGCGACGGCAGATTATTTCCTGTGCGGCGAAGTTCGACGTTTTGATTCGTGCTGTGGAGCAGCGTGACTTCTTCGACAGGCGTTTCGGACACAATCCATGTGTCCTTGCTGCCGCCGCCGCGCTGCATGGAGATAAAATGGCTGCCGCCGTCGGGTGAGACGCGCGTGAGTCCGCCGGGCATGACGCAATAGCCGTCGCCGCTCGCTACCAGATAAACGCGCAGGCCGACAGACCGCGACACCAAAGCGTCATTGTCCCACGAAGGCGCGGTGGAAAATTCCACACGTTCCTGCGCGACGAACAAGTCGGGATCGAATTCAATCCGCCGTTTCAGTTCGTTGCGTTCGGGTGCGGTGAGCGGTTTTTCAGGATCAAGATTTTGCGCGTAGGTGCGGAACGCGGGCTTTACAACCAACTCATTGAGATGTTCGAGGACATGTTGTCGCGCGGTTTTCTGACCGCACCACCACGTCGCAACTGACGGGAATTTTAATTCTTCGCCGAGCAGATGTTTACACAACCCCGGTAAAAACGACATGAACGCCGGGCTTTGCAACAAGCCGCTGCCGAGTGCGTTGGCCACGGTCACGTTGCCCGCGCGCAACGCCTCGACGAGACCGGGCACACCGAGCATGGAATCGTTCCGGAGTTCGAGCGGATCGCAAAAATCGTCGTCCACTCGGCGTAGAATCACGTCCACGCGCTCCAGACCGCTCAAGGTTTTCAACCAGACATGATTGTCGCGCACTGTTAAATCCTGTCCTTCGACGAGCATGTAGCCGAGATAACGGGCGAGATAAGCTTGCTCAAAATACGTTTCATTGTGCGGCCCGGGCGTGAGCATGACGATGCGTGTGTTGTCGGATTGACGCGTCGCAAGTTGCGTGAGCGTATTCTGCACCTCGCGGAAAAATCCGGCGAGCCGGTGAACGTGATTGTCGCGAAACGGTTCCGGCAAAATGCGTGAGGTGACGAGCCGGTTCGCCAGCGCATAGCCCGCACCCGTGGGAATTTGTGTGCGGTCGGAAATCACCCACCATTGACCGTCCGGCGAACGCGCAAGGTCGGCAGCGTAAAAGTGGAGAAACGTGTCTTTGGGTGCGCGGATATTATGGCACGGACGCAAAAAATCCGGCTGCGCAAAAATGAGTGCGGGCGACAACCAGCGTGAGCGAATCAATTCCTGCGCGCCGTAGCAATCGGCCAGGATTTTATTCAACAGCGTCGCGCGTTGAATTAATCCCGCTTCGAGCGTGCGCCATTCGTCCGGCGCGATGACGAATGGAATCGGATCAATCTGCCAAGGCCGTTCCATGCCGCGCGGGTCGCCATAGACGTTGTAAGTGATGCCCTGTTCGTGAATGAACCGGTTGCAGGTATCCGAACGGCGCTGCAAATCCGCCGCGCTGAATTCCTCCAGTGCGCCAATCAGCTTCGCGTAATGCGGACGTGGCTCGCCATTGTCCGCCAGCAATTCGTCGAACAAGCTCTTCGACGGCTTGTAGCCTGCCAACAGTTTCTCGGGCGCCGCCCTTTTTTGGGAGCTCGTTTCTCTCGTCGCTGATTGAGATTGAAACATTGGCGACTGATCGCAACTTTGCTGTTTGTTGTGCGGATCAGACATTACGCAAATCCAGCGTGAAAGGAAAGTCGCTGTTCAGAGTTTCTGGTGGCGGCGTGAACTTACCCTGCCGATGGCCGTGACGGAAAAAGCGTGCGAGGCGACGGCTCTCGGCTTCATAGCTATTCACCGGAAAAGTGTCGTAGCTGCGTCCGCCCGGATGCGCGACGTGATAAGTGCAGCCACCGAGCGAACGTTGATTCCATGAGTCGTAAAGATCGAACCGCAACGGCGCGTGCGATTTGATCGTGGGTTGCAAACAAACCGGCGGCTGCCACGCGCGATAGCGCACGCCGGCGACGCCTTCGCCGTTCGTGCCGGTCGGATGCAACGGTACGCGATGGCCGTTGCAAGTAATGGCGAAACGATCACCAATGAAGCCGCGCGCCTTGATCTGCAGCCGTTCAAGCGAGCTGTCCACATAACGCACCGTGCCACCGCCGCCGGGCTCTTCGCCGAGGACATGCCACGGTTCAAGCGCGGTGCGAAGTTCGATCTGGATGTCGCGTTGCTCCAAATTGCCGATGCGCGGGAAACGAAATTCAAAATGCGGCGCGAACCAGTCGAACTCGAATGGATAACCAGACTCGCGCAAATCGCGGACGACATCTTTGAAATCCGTTTCGCAGAAGTGCGGCAGCATCCAGCGGTCATGAATATCCGTGCCCCAGCGGACGAGGTCATTTTTGTAAGGTTCATTCCAGAATTTCGCCACGAGACCGCGCAGCAAAAGATGTTGCGCGAGGCTCATGCGCGCGTGCGGTGGCATTTCAAAGGCGCGCATTTCGACGAGGCCGAGCCGGCCGCTGCCGCTTTCCGGCGAAAACATTTTATCAATGCTGAATTCGGCTCTGTGCGTATTGCCGCTGGCGTCAATCAAAAGATTTCGGAACAAACGATCCGCGAGCCACGGCGGCGTGTATCCGAATGCATTAATATTGCGGTCGAGTTCCTTGAACGCAACTTCGAGTTCATAAAGCGAATCGTTGCGCGCCTCATCAATGCGCGGCGCCTGCGAGGTCGGCCCGATGAACAAACTGCTGAAGAGCCAGCTCAACGACGGATGGTTCTGCCAATACGTGAGCAGCGAACGCAGCAAATCGGGCCGCCGCAAAACCGGCGAGTCCTGCGGCGTTTCGCCGCCGATGATGATGTGGTTGCCGCCGCCCGTGCCGGTGTGGCGTCCGTCGAGCATAAATTTTTCTGTACCAAGCCGCGCCTGGCGCGCTTCTTCGTAAAGCGCGGTCGTTCGTTCGACGAGGTCGTCCCACGACTTACTCGGGTGCATGTTGACCTCGATAACGCCAGGGTCGGGTGTGACGGCGAGTTTGTTCAGACGCGGATCGTGCGGCGGCGTTTCACCCTCGATGATGACCGGCGTGCCGAGTTCGGTGACGGCGGTTTCAATGCCGGCAACCAAATCCAAATAATCTTCCGTCGTCTCAACCGGCGGCATAAAAACGTGCAGGCGGCCGTCGCGCGGCTCAACGCAAAGCGCGGTGTGGATAATCCATGGCGCGCTTTCGCCTTGAACTGGGCGGCGGTTGGGATCGAATCCTTTCCGTAGCTCGGGTAACGGCGGTTCTTTTTCCAGTTTGCCGAGTTGTTGCGCGCGCTGGCCTGGACCGTAACCCGCAGGCAACGGGGCGCCGCCCGTGCGCATGAAATGTTGTCCGCTCGTTTCGGGACGGGCGCGATACGGAAATTCTCTCGGCAGTTCCGGCAGTTTTGGATTTGACGGGTCTTGTTGCCGCGTCCACGGAAAATCTTTTTCTGCGACCCACGGAACGGAATCGAGCGGCAGGCGCAGCCCCATCGCAGAATCGCCGGGAATCAGCCAGAGTGTGTCATCGTCGCGCAAGAACCATGCGCCGGACATCCAACCGAGTTGATTGCCATACCCAACGCGCTTGATCGGCAGCGCGTAGCCTGCGACTTCGCCGAGGCCGCGCTGAAAAATTTTGGAGATGCGTTCGCGTTCCAGCTTGTCCTTCAAATTGGATTTCTCCGGCGTGACGTTCGATGGCAACCGGCGTTCTTTCCAGGTGTAATAGAATGCGTCTTCGTAAGCGGGTAGAAGAAATTTCGGATCAGCGCCGACGATATTAGAAATGCGCGCGAGCAATTCCTTTGCGTCCTTCGCGCCGTGGCCGTAATCCTTCGCTTCGTCTGCGATGAGTGAATCGTCCTTCCAGACCGGCACGCCGTCCTTACGCCAGTAACAGCCGAGCGCCCAGCGCGGGAGTTGTTCGCCCGGATACCATTTGCCTTGGCCGTAATGCAGCAGCGAGCCGGGCGCAAATTTATTTCGCAGCCGCTTGATTAGTTCGCCGGAGAGAATTCTTTTTTTATCCGAGACGGCGGTGAAATTCCATTCCGCGCCGTCGGGGTCGTCCACGGAAACAAACGTCGGCTCACCGCCCATCGTGAGGCGCACGTCGTTTTTTTTCAAATCTCGATCAATCGCGTGGCCAAGCGACTCGATCTTGCTCCATTGTTCGTCGGTGTAAGGCAGCGTAACGCGCGGGCTTTCGTAGATGCGCGTCACGGTCATTTCAAAACCAAACTTACATTCACATTCATCCACCCCGCCGCTGATGGGCGCGGCACTCGAAGGATCAGGCGTGCAGGCGAGCGGAATGTGACCCTCGCCCGCAAGCAAGCCGGAGGTGGGATCGAGGCCAATCCAGCCTGCGCCAGGCAGATAAACTTCGCACCACGCGTGAAGGTCGGTGAAATCTTTTTCCGCGCCGCTTGGGCCGTCGAGCGATTTCACGTCGGGCTTGAGCTGGATCAAATAACCACTGACAAAGCGCGAAGCGAGGCCGAAGTGACGAAGCAACTGGCACAGCAGCCACGCTGAATCACGGCACGAACCACTGACAAGCGTGAGTGTTTCTTCCGGCGTCTGCACGCCGGGTTCGAGACGGATGGTATATTTGATGTCCTTCCAGAGTCGCTGGTTGATAGCGACGATGAAATCGTTCGTGGGTTGTTTTTCACTTTCGGGAATCTCAAGCCGTTGCTGTTTGGTCCGCCGCTTGGTTTCGCCCAGCAAATCACGCCGCAGGGCCGTCAGATACTTCGTGAAGTTTGGCGTGAGCCAGCATTTGCGCTGGAACGGTGCGAGTTCATGATCGAGCGATGAATCGTAGGCGAAAGGAAATTTCTGCGCGTTCGGCTCAAGAAAGAAGTCGAACGGATTCAGCACAGCCATTTCGGCGACCAAATCCACTTCGACCAGAAATTCACGCGTCGGCTGCTCGAACACAAGGCGTGCGGCATAATTCGACTGCGGATCCTGCTGCCAGTTGATGAAGTGTTTTTCCGGCAGGACACGTAGCGAGTAACTCAAAATCCGCGTGCGCGAATGCGGCGCGGGACGCAGCCGCACGACCTGTGGCCCAAGATTGACCAGTCGGTCATACTTGTAGTGTGTCTTGTGATGTAGCGCGATGTGAATGGACATCGTATTTTCCTTTAATCCGTCATCAAATCATCAGCTTGCCGAACCGTAGCCTGGCTTCCGCTTACACCTTGTCCAACCGGCGTGTTGCCAGAACTACAGATATGCTTCAATCGGTTCTGCGCCCAGTGTGCCGGAAAGTTTTTTCAAATAATCCGGCTCTTCGACTTTTTCCAAAATTTTGCGCGCGCCCGCCAAACGGCCGGCGATACCGAGGTTCGCGGCAACGTCTTCATGGCTTGGCTTCCGCAAAAAGTGGTTCAGATATTCGACGTGCCGTTTCCACAGCGCACGATCAATTTTTTGCTTCGCCGTCAGCCGTGCGGCATACCAATCACCAGCCAGAAGATTTTCACGCGTGAACAATTTTCGGAATTCGGGGTGGTCGAGGCTTTTGCCCTCCCATTCGTCGTTGAGCATGATGTGGAACAACGCCTTCAACGGCGGGCACGCCTGTGCAATGCTGCCGTCGTCGAAATACATTTTGGCGACGCGTTTTTGCGTGGACACGATATTATCCATGCCGTCCGCAAAAATTTCCATGTCTTGCAATTCCGGCCGCAGCATTTCCTCGGTGAACACCGCGTGTGGGTGGTTAAACACGCGGCCAAAAAAGGCGTGGATGAAACGGACATTAATGCGGTAACCAAGCCGGCTGGCCAGGACTTTTTTGCCGTTGTGCCCGAAGTTTTCGAGCCTGTCGAGATAATGGTTCGAGATGAGAAACTTCGGGTCGCGCTCCTCGGGCTGCATCCGGCAGAACACTTCGGGCACGATTAAGCTGATGTCATGATCCACGCGCACTTTCGGTCCGATGTACCCGGCGGCGGTCACGAAACCGTTGTGGCCGCAGAGAATCCATCCGACAAGCGCGTTATTTAAGTCCATGATCGGCGGTAGCGCGTTGAATGGCCCTTTGGTCAGCGCGCCTTCCGAACCCGCGCCGGTCGTCGAAGGCGATTTGCCAGTCATGCTGCAAATGAATTCCATGAACAGTTCCGGCAATTCAAAATAGTGAATCGGATTGTAGCACGCGAGCGAGCGGATGCCGGGTTCGGGCGGATTGTTGCGGCGCCCGGGCAGCACGGCGTCCACCGGCGTCGGCACAACCGCAGTCGCGGGCATCCGGCGGCGCAGGCGTGCGCCGGTTTCCGCGACGTAACTTTCGACCGGATGAACGAGGTCGGGGCGCTTTTGGAGGTAACGCGGATTTTTGCTCGGCTTGCCGTCCACGAGACGCGGATGTGCGGACGAGACAAAAAAATTCGGCTTGTCTTTGATGGCGACTTCGCGGATGAGCATCCGCATCGGTTTGGTGAATTCGTAAAAGTGGATCGCGTTCTCGACCAAATCACATGCATCCTTCGGTGTGAGTGGTTCGTAGTTGGAAAAGAAATTATCCAGCCGCGCAAAATCGGATTCAGTCTGCTTGTCGTAGCCACGATGAATCGCCTCGTCGGGGCGCTGGAACAAACGCTGTTCACAGTTTTGGACGAATTTCAAAACCTGTCCTTTATCCATGCCGGACAAATTTTGCACGCGCGCGGTCGGCACGAGTACGGACGCGGTGATGTCGTCCTCCATCTGCACTTTGACAGCGGGATGGAAATCCTTGCGCAAACCGAACGTCCGCCACGCACCGTCGGTGTCGAAACCCACGCGCAGACGCGTCGTGACCAGCACGCGGTTGTCGCACTTCAATTCGTTGCCGGGAGTGCCGTTGATGATGTCTACACTGAAATGTTCGCGCCAGTCGCCGCCCCATTCCGGTTTGTAACAACGTTTCACGACGAAGACGAGTTCCTTGATATATTGCGGAATCGTCTCGACCCAGGCGTTGTAGGCGGGCAAAAATTCGCGCTTGTCCGGCGTGAGCAATTTAATGACCGAGCCGAGCGAACGCTCCGGCGACAACACCGCGCGCTGATCCTTGTGCGCCGAGTCCAGAAAGCGATCGGCGTAATTGCGGTGGACCAATTCCTCGACGCGATCAAAATCCATTTTCAAATCCGCGACGAACACCGGCCCGGTCAAAATCGCGTCGGTGATCGGCTTGGAAATTTCCGATTTGCCGCCGCCGGAAACCGTGCATGGCTTGTGACAGACCAAACCCTCCGCCGCCGTGCCCACGAGCCGCCACGCGCGGTTCGTTCCCGGTTTTTCCATCCGCACTTTATAGCCGGACGGTCGGATGTAAATTTTGTCAGGGTGTAATTTGATCGCATGCTCGCCGCCGGCGTTCGTCCACGAAACAACTTGCTTTTGCAAATCGAAGTGCGCGTCTTGCGGAATATAAATCACCTCGGAAAATTTTTTGTCCACGCCGTAACCTTCCGGCTTCACATCCATTAAACTGCCGTAAAGCGACGCGACTTCCTTGAACGTGTGCCCCATGTGCCGCACGTGGGCGTCACCGCTGAATTCCTCACCCAGATCGAACGCGGGAAAAACAAGCGCACCACCCGCGTGCTCTTCTTCGCAAAATCCGAACAAATTCGCCGCGTAACTAATTTGTGTTTTGACCTCTTTTTTGCAGTAACCAAAGTAGTTGTCCGCGATGAGCGTGATGATGACGCCCGATTCGTCGCGGCAGGTGAGCTTGAACGCGCCGCCATTGTTGTAAATTTCATTTTCGTCGCGCCAGCACATCCCGTCGCGCCGCTGGCGTTCGGTCGCGTCGTTCCATTGCGGCAGCCCGACGGATTTTTTGGTGGCCTTCACCAGGTGTGGCGCGAGGATCACGCAGCCCGTGTGGCCGGTCCAATGCTCCACATCGAGCGCGGCATCGTTTTCAGGCAACAGCGGATCGCCGCCGTTGCCGAAAATACTTTCAACAAAATCCAGGTTGCTCACCAGGTTACCCGGCACGAAGAAACGGATTTCCATCTTTTTCTCCGGCGTGAATCCGGGAACCCCCGGGCAAACCAGCGGACGCAACAGTAGTGAGACCAGACATTCCGCCGGTTTCGGTTGCGTCGCGGTGAATGGCAATTGCGTCAGCTCGCGCGGCGGATTGAGGGCGAGCGCGAGCAATTTGGCAAACGTGATTTTCGGCACGCCGAGCTTGTCGTCGGGGATCGGCAGGCCGCCTTCGGTGACGTGAAAAATTCCCTGTGTCGTGCGTCGGTCGCTGCGCGGATTGTGCAGCACGCCTTGCGCGACGCGATACGAACTGATGATGTCCGAATGAAATTCATCGCGGTCAAGTGGTAGCGAAAGAATGCGCGCGAGGCCGGGCCGGTCGAGTGTGAACGTGCGCGTAGGAAGTTTTGTCACCGGCACGTTTTGCAGATAATCGTAAAGAAAAGTCTGGATGCGATGGTCGGCGGGACAAAGATAATGTCCGAGCAACCGGTCCTTTTCGCGCGATTGACCGGCCATCGCCGCGGCGATTTCCGCGAACTCCGCATCGCCCTTGATCGGCACCGGCTGGCAGCCGATGAGCGCGAGCTTGACGTTGATGTGCGCAATAAGCGGTGCCGCCGGCTTTCCGTGATCTTGAAATTGAAAATGTTCGTTGCTGCTCATCTCAAAAAATTCTCGCACGCAGGGGATTTACCTTGTGCCTCCAACCTGCTTCCTTTGCCTTCAAAATGCCATTATCGCCAACGATGACAACTTTTTTCGCCCCTGGTAAAATTAAAAATCACCTTGCGGGAAAGACCGGACGGTGCAAGAAAACTTGTAGTCTGCAACGGACCTGCGGTTGGCAAATCCAAACTTGAATTTTGCACATTGCGGTCTGCTCCTATGGGACACGACCATGCGCTTTGTCATTCTGCAAACAGTTGTCCTGCTGATGGATCGTATTCGCGTCGGAATTGCCTCGGTTGGCACCGACAGCGTGTGAAATAAATTTCGCTTCCAACGCTCCGCGCCCCGGCCAATAATCACGCCATGTTAGCCAGGGTTTGTTCCGCCGCACTCAATGGCATTGAGGCGTATCCAATCGAGGTCGAGGTCAACGCCGGTTATGGCGACACGCTCGTCATCATCGTCGGCCTGCCCGACGCCGCCGTGAAGGAATCACGCGACCGTGTCTCGACTGCGCTCACCAATTCCGGCTACAAATTTCCGATGGGGCGCACGACGATCAATCTCGCGCCCGCCGACGTGAAAAAAGAAGGGCCAAGCTTCGATTTACCTATTGCGCTTGGAATGCTTGCCGCGAGCGAGCAAATCGAAACTGATCAACTGGATCATTTTGTCATCGTTGGTGAACTTGCATTGACCGGTGCCGTTCGGTCCAGCAAAGGCATTTTGCCACTGGCGATTCGCGCGAAAACCGACGGCAAGACCGGAATGCTCGTTCCAGCCGAAAATGCCGCTGAAGCCGCCGTCGTCAAAGGCTTGCAAATCATCCCGGTTCAAAATCTCCGCGAAGCCGCGCAATTTCTTGAAGGCGAGATAAAAATTGCCCCGATGAAAGTGGACTTCGCAAAAATTTTCGATCAGCCGAACGATGACGACGCGGATTTTTCCGAAGTTAAAGGTCAGGAATCGGTCAAACGGGCTTTGGAAATTGCCGCCGCGGGCGGACACAACGTTTTGCTAGTTGGCCCGCCGGGAACGGGTAAATCCATGCTCGCCAAACGGCTCGCCACAATCTTGCCGCCACTGACTTTGAACGAGGCTCTGGAGACGACGAAAATTCACAGTATCGTCGGCTTGTTGAAATCCGGCCAGGCGCTCGTGACCCAGCGGCCGTTTCGCGCGCCGCATCATACGGCAAGCGACGCCGGACTTCTCGGCGGCAGCATCAATCCGACCCCCGGTGAAATTTCACTGGCGCATCACGGTGTTCTATTTTTGGACGAATTACCGGAATTCAAACGCAGCGTTTTGGAAACGATGCGGCAACCGCTCGAGGAAGGTCGCGTCACCATTTCTCGCGCGGCGGGTACGATGACATTTCCGTCGCAATTCATGCTTGTGGCCGCGATGAATCCGACTCCAGATGGGAAAATGCCGGGCGAATCAAAAAGTTCGCAGCGCGAAATTCAAAATTATCTCGGCAGGATTTCAGGGCCGCTGCTCGACCGCATAGATTTACACGTCGAAGTGCCGCAGGTGAAATTCCGGGAAATTTCCGGCGACCGCACCGGCGAAACTTCGGCGCAAATCCGCGAGCGCGTCATCGCCGCGCGCCAGCGCCAGCAGAAACGCTTCGCTCACAGGTCAAAGATCACCTGTAACGCACGCATGGGACCGAAGGAACTCAAGGAATTTTGTGAACTCGACGAGACGACGAAGGAATTGCTGAAAATGGCGATGACGGAATTGAATTTCAGTGCGCGGGCTTATGACCGGATTTTGAAAGTGGCGCGGACGATTGCGGACCTCGCCGGATCAGAGAAAATTCTCGGCGAACACATCTCCGAGGCGATTCAATATCGCTCGCTCGACCGCCAGTTGTGGACATAATTGGCAAATTCAAGAAGGGCTAATTAAATTGAAAAAAAAGTTGACAACCGGAACAATTTACAGATAATGACGATACATTAAGTCGTATATTAATTTAAAAATAAAAAAACAACTGGAAGGCATGTTTAAATTTGAGGTTATTGAACGCGGTTGATTTTTATTTGCACTAAATAACGACTTATTTAATCGTTTATACTGTATGAACCAGAATCAACAAAAAGCGCCTGTGAGTGGCGGCGATGATTTGAAGTGGCTGGAGCTTGTCATCCAGAACGTCAAATCGTTGCGTTACGGTGTAGTGGAAATCGTGGTGCATGATTCGCGCGTGATACAGATTGAAAAAACCGAGCGGGTGCGATTGGACAAGACAGAGAGTCGCCCGGAACAAACCCAATAAAACTAAAACAATTTACAGCCGACTGACCGGACCACCGGAAGTTCCCATGAAAACAAAAAATATCAGCCATGCGGAACTGGATTCAAAAATTGACAGGCGTGTTGCTCGCGGCGGGCTGGCTGTGGACGGTTGGCGCGACCGGCGCTTCTGAAGTAAAGATTCTAAACGTATCCTACGACGTCACGCGCGAATTTTATCAGGATTACAACGCGGCGTTTGCGGCTTACTGGAAGGAAAAAACCGGAGACATAGTTACGGTCAATCAATCCCACGGCGGTTCAACTGAACAGGTGCAGTCGGTTGTCAACGGCCTGGAGGCGGACGTGGTGACAATGAATCAAGCGCCGGACATTGATGTCCTGCACACCAGCGGCGGATTGATTCCAGCGAATTGGGCTTCGCGTCTGCCAAATCGAAGTGTGCCTTACACTTCGACGATTGTATTCGTCGTCCGCAAGGACAATCCGAAGAACATAAGAAATTGGGATGACCTGATCCGTCCGGAAGTTTCCGTGATCATTCCCAATCCGAAGACCTCCGGCAACGGGCGTTACAGTTATCTGGCGGCGTGGGGATATGCGCTGAAGAAATCCGCCGGTGACGAGAAGCAGGCGCGCGCGTTCGTGGCGAAACTTTTCGCCAACGTGCCTGTGCTCGACACCGGCGGACGCGGCGCGACAACAACCTTTGCCGACCGCGGCATCGGAGACGTACTGTTGACCTTTGAAAATGAGGCGGCGCTGATTGAGAAACAATTTCCCGGGGCACAACTCGAGGTTGTGGTTCCGCGCGTGAGCATTCTCGTGGAAAATCCGGTGGCCTGGGTGGATCGCAACGTGGAGCGGCATCATACGGAAGCCGTATCCCGCGCCTACCTTGAATATCTTTACAGTGACGCCGGACAGGAACTGGCCGCCCAACATTTTTTCCGTCCGAAGAACCAGGAAGTGCTCGCCCGATTCGCCGTCCGTTTCAAGCCGCTGGACCTGTTCACGGTGGATGAAGTGGCGGGCGGCTGGCAAAAAGCGCAACAGGTTCATTTCGCCGCTGGCGGAATCTTCGATCAAATTTATCAACCGTACCCCTAAAGCCATGTCCCGCATATACCACAACATTACTGAAACGATCAACAACGCACCGCCGGTGCGGCTGAACCGGACGGCCCAAAAACGCGGCGCGGCGGCCGGGGTGCCGCTCAAGGGTCCGAATTTTTCAACCCGCGGGCAGTTTGTTTTCCACCGCCTGAAAATTTGCCGGCTCCGCAAATGGAGCGGTGCAACTTTAACAAAAAATTTACGAGGGCTGACCGGTTCGCCGGAGGTTCTTCGAAGAAGAACAAAACATAACCGTGTGATTGCGAATGAGACAGCGGGCAAAAACCTGGCCCGATTCCGGCCGTCAACTGACCTTGCCGGAATCTGCGGCCTGCTTGGGCAGGCCGCGCTGTCTCACGCGAGCCACCGGCGCGTTTTTTCTTCATTTGCAAAGACCAAACCGCAACCAAAAAAATCGTAAACCTATGAAAATATCAAAACATAAACAAATCATCGCCACCGGCATCGCGCTGGCCGGATTGGCGCTCACTCCAAACTTGCGCGCGCAAGTCAATGTCTTTATTGAAGGCGGCAGCGCCAGTCAAAGCGTTCTTTTGGACCGCGCCACCAACCTTTTTGACGGCGGCACATTCACCGAAACCAACAACAGCGGTGGAACCGTGTCCGAATTTGTGGGCACGAGTTTGAATCCGGCATTGAACGGGTATGGCGTCATTACGTTTGACGTCAATGTCGCCAACGGCGCCGTCGCCGGCTTACAGTCTTTGGTGAATCAAGCACCAGGGCCAGGCGATACCAATGTTTATGGTGTCTCTACGGTCCCCACCTTTGTTGATTCGGCAACCTCGCCCGATGCGGTCGGCGTTTCGACGGCAAGTCTGGCGCCCGGCCTCCCGACCTATGTGGTTCCCTTGATCTACATCGAGAATACCAATTCCGCAGCCACCGCCGGCATCACCAACCTCACCGAGCGGCAGGCGGAGACTTTGGAAACTTCTTCCCCCTTGGGGACGACATTCTATGGGGGCAGCAACACCAACGTCGTCTATTTTGTCGGACGAAACAACGAATCGGCCGTCCGCACGGAAATAGACCTCAATATCTACAACACCAAAGGGATTAATACATACTACACCAATGCCTCGGGGCAGCCCGTTCTTGACTTGAGCGATGATCCCGGATTGAGCTCGGGTGGCGCGGTGGCAAGCACCGTGTTGGTTCTCACCAACGCCATCGGCGAGATAGCCGTGCAGAACCTCAAAAAGGGTCTGGCGGCCATCCCTTATGAAGGAGTTCCGTATTCGGTCACGAATGTGATTAATGGCAGCTATCCGCTCTGGTGGTATGAGAACTATTATTACATTGCTTCCGGCTATGGCGGCACGCCTCAGGCCAACCAATTGGCGGTTATTAACGCGTTTTACCAATCCGTCACCAATGCGACGTTCCAAAGCCTTACCAACCCGGTATTCACCAACAACTTTGTCCCCATACCGTCGCTTCAGGTGACGCGGCTTTATGACGGTGGTCCAATCTCACCATTACCCGGCAACTTCCAATGAGCAAATCGGCAACCTTAAATTGGAATCTAACATCGAAATTGTATGAAAAAAATAATTTTATCAATCCTCACTCTGCTGGCGTTGGTGGCAACGCCGCCGGCGCGAGCGTGGACTTATAACGACGGCGACCTGTTGTTGATATTTCGCGAAAGCGGATTAAACGACATTGAGTATGACCTGGGAAGCGTCAGCAATCTTCTCGGCCAGACGAACGGTTACACGACCACTCTCACCAACTGGAATACCAGCCTCATCACCGCCGAATTCGGGGCGGGTTTGCCCGGCGCGGAGGTTATTCTGCTGGCGTCAACCAGCCCGACCTCTGCCAGCCCGACGGCGTGGCTCAGCGGTACCGAACCCGATACAACCGCCTACAATCCCAGCCAGTCAGAGTGGACTTCTGATCTGTATGGCACAATCAGCGCCATCGGTAACAAGCCGGTCGTTCCGTTCGCTGTGCCTCCGGCTGCGGGGACACCGACCAACGCCTACTCCATCAATCCCTACGGCACGGATGCCGGGGCCTCCTATGACTATATCGTCTCGGGCGGTACCTATAATGGCATCGCTGAACTGGGTGGAAATGCGCCGTTCACAGTCCAGCAAGCCGTCCCCGGCTCTCTTGACTTTTGGGCCATCCAGCCCACGTCAATTTATCCCAATCCGCCGCCGGACACGTTGGTTGGCACTTTCACCATCACCACCAACGGCGTGCTGACCTTTGTTGCCGGGCCACGTCAATCGGACATCACCGGGGTGACCGTCTCCAATGATGTCAGCACGATTCAATTCACCACCACGGTGGGCAACCACTATTCGGTGGCTTACACCAACGCCCTCGGGGGGGCCGTATCCACCTGGCCGGTGGACGGCAACAGCCTGATTGGCAATGGAGCAGTTAATACCCTCAACCACACCAACAACAATAACCCACAGGAATTTTACCAGATAGTCACGCATTAACAGCCCACGGCAGGTCCGGCGCGATAGGCCGGGCCTGCCGCAATGAATTGAATTTGTAGAGAGGACAACCACAGCAAATGAGATTTGAACTCGGTGTGATCCTGATGATCGCGCTCGCAAAAATATCCAACGATGCGGCGGCGGAAACCAACCCGCCCGCCGTCACGGAAAATCTTTTTGCCGAGCCGGCGCCCGTGGTCACGAACGCGCCCGCGAAACCGGCGCCCAAGTTTGACGTGCGCGGGTATCGGATTGAAGGCAACACGGTATTGCCGCCGCAAAAATTCATCCTCCTCACCAATTACATGGGCAGGGTGGATTTCGCGGGGATTCGCGAGGGTCTGGGCGCATTGCAATTGCTCTATCGCGACCTCGGTTTTGCAACCATCGGCGTCACGTTGCCGCGGCAAAAACTGACCAACGGCGTCGTGCGCGTGAAAGTTGTGGAAGGCAAATTGAGCGACATCGTCGTCAGCGGCAACCGTTACTTCAGTTCCAACAACGTCATGCGCGCGTTGCCCAGTCTGGAGACGAACATTTTGCTGAACACGAGATGGTTTCAGCCCGAACTCGACCAGGCAAACCAGAATCAGGACCGCCAGATTTATCCCGTCATCGGTCCCGGACCCGAACCGGGCACGACCGAATTGGAATTGCAAGTAAAAGACCAGCCGCCACTGCACGGGCACATCGAGATCAACGACAAGTCGTCGCCCGACACGCCGTTGCTGCGAACCGATGCGACCATACAATACAACAATCTCTGGCAGTTGGGTCATCAAATCGGCGTTGACTACAATTTTTCGCCGCAGGAAATGAAACCCAACAACAATTTGGAACTTTATGACCAGCCGATGGTCACAAGTTACAGCGGTTATTACCGGATCCCGCTCGGCTTCGGACAAGGCTTGCGGGAAAATTATGAAAATTTGCCGGTGGATTTCGGCTATAACGAAATCACCCACAAGTTCGATCTGCCACCGACCACGGGAAATCCGGAAGTGACCTTCTACGCCTCGCGTTCCGTGTCCGCCACACCGGTGCGTTACGGTCCGTTGTCCGTCATTTTCACCAACGAGCTGGCGGACATCAGCTCGCAATCCGCCCAGCAGACGTTCACATATGACAACAACCTCGGCGCGAAATTGACCGTGCCGCTCCGCGAATTTGCCGGCGTCCGTTCCGCACTCTCGTTTGGCGTGGATTTCAAATCCTACTCCGCCCCGACATTTGCGACGAATCTGACGTATTTCTCGCTTTATTCGCTCAACGCTTTCGGCAAACCCGTACTGGAGACGAATGAAACTATCCGGCTGCCGTCCAACGGCCACGCGAGCCTGCAATACATTCCGCTTACCTTCGGCTGGTCGGCAGCCCGTCCGGACCCTTGGGGCAGTTTTGCCTTCAGTTATTCGCAAAGCATTTTTCTCGGAGCGCTGGCCTCACCCCGCACAAATTTCCAGGTCGTCGCGGGCGCACCCGGCGCCGGCGGCAACTACTCCACAATCAATGCCGGTCTCGCCCGCGACCAAAAACTTTTCGACGGATGGTCGGCGCTTCTCAACGTCAACGGCCAGTGGGCAAGCGCGCCGCTCATCAGCAACGAACAGATTGCGCTCGGCGGCACCAGCGGCGTGCGCGGCTATGAGGAGGGCGAAATTTACGGCGACACCGGCTGGCGTTCGCAGTTTGATTTGCGCGCGCCGCCGGTCAACGTCGGTCATTTTCCGACCGCGACCGGCGACGTTCCCGCCGAACTGCGCTGCTCGTGGTTCATGGATTTCGGCCAGACCGCCCTGATTGATCGTCCGACCACGGCGAATCTCTCCTACACCCAATGGGGCACGGGTGTCGGATTTTTTCTCACCGCCGGCCAACATTTCGACGCGCGCCTGACGCTGGCCTGGGCGTTGCACGACACGCCGACCACCAGCACCGGCGAAGCGCGCGCTTATTTTTCCATCGGCGCACAATTTTGAGAAAAAACCGTGAAAATCTTTTTTGAAAATCAAAAACCTCTCTGGCTCGCCGTCCTGATTTTTTTCGCCGGGCGCGCCTCCAATGTCTCCGCCAATCCGGCCGGCCTGACCGTTTCGTATGGCGGTGCCACGGCCCAACAACTCGGTTCGCAACTCAACGTCACCGTCAGCCAGATGGCGATTCTCAACTGGCGGAGTTTCAACATTCAGGCGGGTGAAACGACGACGTTCCTTCAGCCGTCGGCCAATTCCGTGGTCTTTAATGAGATTGGCGGGGCAAATCCATCGCGTATCTTCGGCAACCTTGACGCCAACGGCACGGTCATTCTGGCCAACGCAAACGGATTCTATTTCGGACCGGACTCAATGATCAGTGTCGGCGGCAGTTTCATTGCCACCACCGCGCCGCTCACGCCGGATTTTGGCGCCGGTTCGGCGTGGCAATTCACGGGCATGCCGCCGCTGGCGAGCATCGTGAATTACGGGCGGATCAGCGTTGGCACAGGCAATTCGCTGTATCTCATCGCTGAAAATATTGAAAATCAAGGCGGCCTGAATGCGCCCGGCGGTGACATCGGACTTTATGCGGGCGAAAATGTGCTGGTGAGTGAACGCCCCGATGGTCGTGGTTTGAGCGCGACGATGACCGTCCCGCGCGGTTCGGTGAATAATTTCGGGCAAATCACCGCCGACGCCGGAACGATTGCCCTGCAGGCCCAGGTCGTGAATCAAAATGGAATCATCCAGGCCGACTCGGTGCAAAATGATAACGGAGTCATTGAACTCGTCGCGTCCGATCAACTCAATCTCGGCGGCAATTCACAGATTCTCGCGCGCGGCGATGATTCCGCCGGCGGCAGTTCCGGTGGAAATGTGACACTGCAATCCGGGAACACTTTCAGCGACAACGCCGGCAGTCGGATATCAGTGACCGGCGGCGCGCAGGGCGGCAACGGCGGCAGTATTGAAGTCAGCGCACCGGACATTTTGTCACTGAATTCCAGCATGGACGCGACCGCGCAATCCGGCTGGAGCGGCGGGACATTTTTTCTGGACCCCGTGAACATTGTGCTTGGCACTTCAACGGCGAACGGCGCGGTGGATGTGAACACGGCGTTCGCCGGCTTTTCCCAAATCCTTTTGCAGGCATCCGGCGACATCACGCTCAATCCGGGAACGACCTGGAATTTGAGCACGAGCTCAGGCCAGAGCAGCGGCCAACTGACGTTGCAAGCGGGCGGTGACATCACATTCGGAAACAACTCCCAAATCACTGATCCGAATAACTGGTCCGTGACGCTGGACGCCGGCTACAATTCCGGCAACAACACCATCCAGTCGGGCGTCGGAAACATTTACTTGAATGGCGGCAGCGGTTTGTCCCAGAGCGGCACGATCCAGTTATCCGCCGGTTCGATCAACCTGCTGGCCGGGCAAAGCATTCTGGTCGGTTCGGGTTCGGTATTCACGACGGGCGGCGGCGGCATTTACGCGGATGCGCTGGCCGGTGACATCAACGCGGGCACTGCAAATGGCAGCAGCGGCGGCACACCGACAAGCGATTACCTGTTCACCGCTGCGGGTTCCAGGCCCAACGCGATTCTTGGCGGCATTTCCACGGCGGGCGGCGGCGATGTCACTTTGATCGCGGGCGATGATATTGTCAGCGTTCCGACCGTTCCGAACAACCAGTGGCCGGGCGCATCCGGCGCTTATGGGGCGGGCAACGTGACCCTCATCGCGGGCAACCAAATCACGGGAAATTATACGTTGGCCAACGGCACCGGTACCTTGCTCGCGGGCGTGCAGGTTCAAAGCGCGCAAGCCGGCATTTTGCAGAATCCCAACGCCAATCCGGCGGCCTACGCCGCAACGCTGAATGATTTGGAGACGGAGGTGACTCTGGCTCAAAATCCCAACGGCAATATTGGCAACGCGGCCAGCGCGAGCGGTCCGGTGACCTTGAGTTTGATTCAGGGTTCCTGGAACGCCTGGGCGGCCAACAATATCACCCTCAAGGAGTTAAACAATCCCAACGGCACGTTCAATTCAAGCCAGTCGTTTCTCTTTAACTATGCGCCGGATGCGGCGGCAAATTTCTGGGCGGGCAATGCCATTGAACTGGTCGGCGCAAATTTAACGCGCGTGAGCAGGGAGAATCAAACCATGCCGCCGATCTATGCACCGATCCTCACGCTCAATGCCGGGGCCGGCGGAATCACGATTGACAATTCCCTCATTCTTTATCCTTCGAGCGAAGGTTCACTGCAGATTACCACGCGCAATGGCGGCGATTTGAGCGGGGTGGTGACGGCCGGTTCGACGGCGCTTGCCGGCATTACGATGTCCGACAGCGGCTCGGCGGACTGGACGACATTCGCCACCGGCGATGCCACCACGCCGCTGCATTTGAACGATCCGGACCCGGTGACGCTGGACATTTCCGGCAGCATCGAGAGCTTCAGTCTGACCGTCCCGACGTTCGCCGACATCACCGTCGGCGGCGACACTTACAACTTCGGTTTTGTCGGGCAAAATCTTTCACCGTCGCAAACCACTTCGATCAATGTCGCCGGCGACATCACTTATCGCGGCAACCAGACAAGCGAAATTTTGTCCAGCGCGATTCCGGCCAGCGTGTTTGACGCGGTCATCGGCGGCGACCCCGCGCTGGCTGGAGCGTTGAGTTATGATCCGGCCACCGGCACCATCACGTTCGTCGGCGTGATGGGCTCGGCGACCGAACAATCGCTGCTGAATCCAACGGACGCGGACGGCAACGCCATTTTCACCGGCGCCCAATTGACGGCCTGGCAGACCACCATCGCGCAATTGGATGTCGCCAGTCAAAGCGCGGCGCTTGGCGATACCGGCCTGGCGCTTTCCGGGCCGGGGAATTTCAACATCAGCGCCAACAGCATTGACCTGGGCATTTCCGTGGGCATTTCCGTCTTGGCGCCCGATTCCGCGCTGGCGGCCATTTCACCTTACGGCGCGAACATCAATGTCACCACCGTCGGCGATCTCGAAATGACTTCAACCAAAATTTCGAACGAAAGCCTGCTCGGCGGAATCAACTTGAACGTCGGTGGCACACTCGACGTCGGCGGCCAGTTGACCGCGTTTGGCAACGCGGATTCGCCGAAGGGAATTTTCACGACCAGCGGCGGAAATGTCTCCGTCACCGCCAACGGCGACATCAATGTGGATGGCTCCCGCATTGCCGCCTACGACGGCGGGAACATCGCGGTCGAATCCGAAACCGGCGACGTGAATGCCGGCGACGGGGGCAACGGTTATGTGAGTTTTAATGCGCTGCAACTTGATCCGTTGACCGGCGGGTTGGTTGCCATTCCGGCGACAATTCCCGGCAGCGGTATTTTGGAGACAACGGTGGTCGGCTCCGACGCTTCACTCGGCAACATCACCGTGAACGCGCCGGATGGCAGCATCAACGCCAGTTCCGGCGGCATCCTTCAGATCGCCTTCAACGGCGCCGACACCCGGAATAGTTTTATTGATCTGAATGCCGGTCAGGATATCAACGCCACTGGTTCAGGCGTCATTGGAGCAAGCATTACGCTCAAAGCCGGGCAGACAATCACCGGATTGTTTGTTGCGCAAAACCAATTGACCGCCACTGCGGCAAACTACGGCCCCGGCGTTTTATATGGCCCAACGATTACTGTAAATCAGTCGGGCGGCGGTGATGGCCCACCACCAATAACAATCATTTCCCAAAATCCGATTAACGATAATGGCAATATAGTTCCACCGTCGGCTCCGGACGTGGCAGGTCCTTCCAAGGCGGATGCGCCAACCGCTGACGATTCAACAACTGTCGTTTCCAAAACCGACGATCAAGACGACGACGAGAAGAAAAAGAAAGGCAAACAGATAGCGCTGTCGCAGAAAACTGGCCGTGTGACCGTGATTTTACCGTCCAACAATCAAACCAAAACTTAAATAACCATGAGCCTTATGTTAATTCAACCGATGTTCGCCGCCAACGCGGCGGTGTACGCCATCGAGAACGCAACGATCGAGGGCAAGATTACCGTCATTATCTTGCTGGTCCTGTCGCTGTTCAGTTGGACGATCATCCTGACCAAGTTCCGGCAACTGCTCATCGCGCGCAAGGCGACCAAAAAGTTCATGGCCGCCTATGCCTCGACGCGCGACCCGCTGGACATCCAGCGCAGGGGCGAGGAATTCGAGGGCGCGCCGGTATATCAACTGTACATTCGCGGCGCGGACGAACTGGCGTATCAATTGAAAAACAATCCGGTTGAGCTCAGGCCATCGGCTCATTTTAATCCGGCGGGTGGCGAACCCGCCAACACCGATTTTCTGGCCAAATCCACACCGGTCAAAATCAGCATGGCGTCCTTTGATGCGGTGAAGGTGATTCTGGAGGAGGCGGCTGGCGGCGAAGCGATGGCGCTGGAGAAAGGGATGATTGTGCTTTCGACGGCGGTGGCCGGCGGGCCCTTCATTGGATTGCTGGGAACGGTTTGGGGCGTCATGTCCACGTTTGCGGGCATCGCCGAATCGAACGCGGCGACATTGACGGCCATGGCCCCCGGTGTGGCGGCGGCGCTGGTGGCCACGGTGACGGGTTTGCTCGTGGCGATTCCAGCGATGTTCGCCTACAACTTCATGGTCACGACCATCCGCGCCATCACCCAGGAACTCGACGGGTTTGCCAGCCGTTATGCCAACCAGATTGAACACGTGTATGTGGATCATCGCCCGCTCTCGGAGGAAATCCGGGACGCGAACGAAACACTGGCCGGCCGGATTGTCGGCGCCTTGAAGGAGACGGAGCCGACGGAAAACGTTCCCACGCTTTGAACCGATGAAAAAGTGTTCGCGTTCGGTGCATCAATCGCTGACGGAGATCAACATCACTCCGTTGCTGGACCTGGGGTTTGTGTTGCTGGTCATCTTCATCATCACCACGATTCCGCCGGTCAACGATTTGCACTTGAAACTGCCGACGGCGGCCAAGCGGCTGAAAGACCCGCCGCACAAGGCCAATTACATCTCCGTGCAAAGCGACGGCAAAATGTTTTTAAACCAGCACGAGGTGGCTGACGCGCAGGAAATGTTGCAAACCCTGGTGGGTTTGCGGATGGACGATCCGGATTTGAATATCATCGTGCGCGGCGACAGCCATGCCAAGTATAAACAAATCCGCGCGGTGCTCGATGTCTGCCAGCAGGCCAACGTTCCCAAAGTGGATCTGGCGACCGAACCCTTGCACTGACATGACGCCCCAAACCCAGCCGCGCCGCAAGCGCAATTCGTCGAAGGTGAACCTGCTCATCTCGTTCATCTTTCATGCGATTCTGGTATTGGTGCTGTTTTATTTAGCCGCACGCGAGGGACTGCTGGGCAAGCAGTTAAAAAAAATCACCATTGAGATGGTGAGGGAAAAAACGCCGGAAAAACCCAAGGCACCGGCGAAAGTCGAACCCCCGAAGATTGCACCGCCCAAGGTCGTTGCAGCTCCCAAAGTGGTCGAAACGCCGAAAGTTTCCGCGCCACCCACAATCGCACCGCCGACCGTGGCGCCGCCGGCGGCCGAACTGCCGTCCTTTGACTTTGAGGGCGGCAAAGCCGTCGAGACCAGTTCCAATCCGGTCCAGCTTTACAAGGGGCTGATTGAATATGCGCTGCGCTCGAAATGGAACCGGCCGGACAACCTGGCCGACGACAATTATGTCGTGGAAGTGGCGGTCTCTGTGAGCTCGGAGGGACAGATCAGCGATCCCCAATGGCTGAAAAGTTCGGGCGACGAGCAGTGGGACGATTCAGTGCGCGAGGCCATCGCCGCGGTGACCAGCATGGATCGTCCGCCACCGGCCAACTTTCCGCCGCGCGTCACCGTCCGTTTCGACGTGCAGGAAGAAACCGAACCGGTGCTGCAATGAAAAAGACCTCGCGCTCTCATCACGGCACGTTGAACGAACTGAACATCACGCCGCTGCTGGATCTGGTGTTCGTGCTGCTGGTCATTTTTATCATCACCACGCCGCAGATGATGAACAATCTGGAGATGACCCTGCCCTCGGGCAAACCGCCGCCGCCCCAAAAAGTAAAACCCAAAATCAACCGGATCACGGTGGACGCCGGGGGGCGGACGTTTTTGAACGATCAAGCGGTGACCCTGCCCGCGCTCAAGGAGCAGTTGGAGCAGTTGAAGTCAGACCAACCCGATTTGAGCGTGGTCGTCAAGGGCGCCGACAACGTGGACTATCAGAACATGATCAATGTCCTGGATGTCCTCCAGCAACTCGACATCACCAAGGTCGGCCTGGCCACCGCTCAGGAAAATTAATGAAATTTGGGACAGTCCCGATTTTGCGGTTGGCCGTCGTCAGCGCGCCAAATTAAAAATGGCGCCCGGATTTTCGGTTGCGCTGATTTGTTTTCCGCCACTGAACACATTTTCGACGCGGCCATTTTTCCACTGGCGCAGCCGGTAAAGCGTGGCAAACACGAAATCAGGAGCCAGCGCACCCTGACCGCCTACCAGTTCGGCGCCGCGCCGCACATTATCCTGCAACCAGGCGGGCATTCGCAGGTGATACGGATTACGCCGGACTTCGCCGACATGAAAAGACAACGCGGCCACCAAATCCACAACGTCGTTCACGCTGGATTCGACCATCAGGTTCGGCGACGGCATCGGCGCCCAATATTCAGTTTCAACCATCAGGCACTGAAAATTTGTCGGCAGGGTCTTCAACGCGTCCATGACCAGAAAATGTGTGCCGATGTGCGTGCTGTTCCAATCGAGTTCGTGCGGGAAGAAAATTGAACGCGGTTGATGTCTGGCGAGAAGGGTAGCGATGATCTTCACCGCATCGGACCAGTGTTTGGAATCGTTCGTCCGGGTTTCGGAATTAATTTTTTCCAAACCGTTCGGCGCCGTTTGCTCAAGTTCAAAATCCAGCCAGTCGCAGGCATTTTTTAATTCCTGCAAGCGGGGCCGCTGCCGTTCCTGATTGCTGCCTTGGGTAATGGCGACATTGATGACTCGCATTCCCGCTTCGTGCATCAGGCGCAGCGCGAAGCCGCCGACGAGGCACTCATCGTCCGGGTGTGGCGAAAAGATGATTGCCGCAGGTGCATTTGGCCGGGGTTTGGGTTTGTGGTGCGGAGGGATGCCACCCAGGGGCAGTGATTTCCCTGCCGCAAAGAGTTGGGCAAAAGAGGAAACAAAGCTATGATAGGGGTTCATCGTAATTCCGGTGCAATGAGCAAACACAGACGCATCGCACGCACCAACTTTTTCACAGGATGCCCCCTTATTCAACCCTCAATTCAGGGAGTTGTTGCAATGACCGCCTTCGATAACATTTCAGTGTGAACAGCGACTTTTTGCAATTCAAGAGGCCATATAGTTCGGAATTACCTCCCGCACATACCGTGACAAGGAAATTGACGGATTTCTCCTAATGGGCGAGCATCTTTTTCAATGCTCTGGGAATATATCAAGCAAGCGGGGATTACAGCCCGTGACTCTATCATTTTTAAAGACATGAAGTTTAGGCGGGCTTGATGAGACCTACTTTGCTAGTTCTGGCGGCAGGCATGGGCAGTCGTTACGGTGGCCTCAAACAGATTGATCCGGTTGGGCCGGCCGGCGAAACGATTGTTGATTACTCGATCTTTGACGCCTCCCGCGCCGGGTTTGGCAAAATCGTCTTTGTCATCCGCCGCGACATCGAGGCGGCGTTCAAGCAAACCATCGGTGCGCGCTTCGAGAAACAGATTCCGGTTGAATACGTTTATCAGGAACTTGACAAGCTGCCGCCGGGGTTTTCCGTTCCGGCCGGTCGCAAAAATCCGTGGGGTACCGGCCACGCAATCCTCATGGCTGCCGACGTGATTCACGAGCCGTTTGGAGTCATCAACGCGGATGATTTCTACGGAGCGAATTCCTTCCGGATGCTGGCGGAATATTTGCATTCCGGCAGCCGGCACTATGCGATGATGGCGTTCCTTTTGTGCAACACCCTTTCCAAACACGGCCCGGTTGCGCGCGGCGCGTGTCGTGTGGATACGGACGGCTTTTTAGAAAGTATTACTGAACTTACGGGCCTTGAAAAGGATGATGGCGGCGCAAAATACACGGATGAACTTGGAACGGTGCACCGGCTAAGCGGCAATGAACCGGTTTCGATGAACTTGTGGGGTTTTACCCCAACGCTGTTCAGTCATTTACACGACCAGTTTGTCGGGTTTTTGAAGAAGCGCGGAACGGAGGAAAAATCCGAATTTTACATTCCCGCCGCCGTGAACGCGCTCATTGCTGCTCGCCGGGAATACTGCCGGATTTTGAAAACACCCGACTCGTGGCTCGGTGTGACCTACCGCGAAGACCGGACGGTGGTTATCGAAGGCATCCTCCGTCTCATTGCGCGCGGAGAATACCCGGAAAGACTTTGGAAATGAACCTGAAACACAATGTTCACGCCGTCGCACGGCAATTCCATATTTGATCAGGGTGGCACCCAGGTCCGTTATATTCTTCAACGCATCAGCAAAACAAGTGACTCCGTTGCTGAAGCTTTGTTGAGGATTTATTGCTGATTCGTATCGCCGCGGAACAAAACTAACCCGCTCCTGATTTACCACGCCATCGCCGCCATGCATTACTTATTGCAAATGATTTGCGTTTATGTAAATTGTCCCGTACACAACATTGAGGAAATCGTGACGCGGCTCGAATCGCATTATGAAATAGTGCCATGATTGAAAGTTCAAATTCAGATAGGACCCGGCGTGAAATCCGTAGGATACCATTGTCGCCTGAATTTGCATTTATCGGCACTTGCCTGCTTGTCTGTCTGATGACGGGTTGCGGCAACAATGAGACCTCCAAACAAGACGCAGCCATGTTGCATATTGTCGCCGCCGAAAACTTTTACGGCGGAGTGGCGCGGGAGATCGCCGGAAATTCGGCGGACGTCATCAGCATTTTAAGCAATCCCAATCAGGACCCGCACGAGTTCTCCACCGATGCGGCGACGGCAAGAGCCGTGGCGGATGCCGACGTTGTGATTTACAGCGGCATTGGTTACGACGACTGGATGAACCGGCTCCTCGGTGTCCAGGGCAAAACCGGACGAATCGTTATCCGGGTGGCCGACTTGATTGGAGCAAAGGCCGGCGACAATCCGCATATCTGGTATGATCCGCGCACGATGCCCGTGCTGGCGGCGAGACTCGCGGAAATTTTGAAACAACCGGACAACCTCGCGGCCTTTCAAAAAGAGCTCAATGCGGTCACGTTGAAAATTGCCGAAATCAAGTCTGCCCACGAGGGAACTCCCGTTACGGCCACGGAGCCGGTGTTTGGCTATATGGCGGATGCGCTGGGTTTCAAAATGGAAAACTACGGCTTCCAACTTGCCGTGATGAACGACGCCGAGCCTGGCTTCCAACAAACGGCGGATTTCGAAAACAGCTTGCGTGAAAAATCGGTAAAAATCATCTTTTACAACAGTCAGGTTACAAACCCAGCCACTCAACGCATGTTGGAAATTGCCAAAAAGTGCGGCGTGCCCGTCGTCGGGGTCACGGAGATGCAGCCACCCGATGCCGGGAACTATGTGGATTGGATGCTTGCGGAATTGAATGAAGTAGAGACAACCTTGGGGGCAAACCATTGACACCCATACTTTCCATAAAAAACGTTGGCGTGCATCTCGGTGGGCGCGACATCCTGCGCGAAGTCAGCGCGGAAATCTTTCCCGGTGAATTCATCGGAGTATTTGGGCCGAATGGCGCGGGTAAATCCGTCCTGATGCGTTGCCTTCTCGGACTCATCCCCCATTGCGCGGGACATCTTTCGGTTTTTGGAGAACCACCGGGACAGGCAAACCGCGTGATTGGTTATATGCCGCAATCGCGAACCAACCTCGAAAACACCGCCTTGAGCGCCCGCTCGCTTGTCTCCGCGGTGGAGGGCGGAAATCGCTGGGGAATGCCGTGGAGCACGCGGGCATCACGCGCGGAAGTCGAACAAGCCATTGTCTTGGCCGGCGCGGAAGATTATGCCAATCGTCCCTTCTCCGTGCTGTCGGGTGGGGAAAAGCAGCGCATCATGCTGGCTCAAGCTTTGATTGGCAAACCGCGCCTGCTCATTCTCGATGAGCCGTTGATCAGCCTTGATCCGCGCAACCAAATGCGGATGATTGAGTGCGTCGCGGGCATTAAAGCCACGACCGGCGCAACGATTCTGTTTGTTGCGCACGACGTCAATCCACTCATTGGGGTGATGGATCGCGTCATCTACGTCGCAGGTGGCGCCGCCGCCATCGGCGCGGCGGATGACATTATTTCCAGCGCGACGTTGAGCAAACTTTACGGCACCAAAATCCACGTCGTTCGTGCGGAAGGAAGAATCTTCATCGTTGCCGACGAGGGTAACGTTACGGAAGCCGCACATCATGATCATGATTAATCAAATCGCCAGTTTTTTATCCTACGACTTCGTGTGCAACGCGCTCATCGCGGGTTCGCTGGCTGGGATTCTGGGCGCGGTGGTCGGTTATTTTGTGGTCATCCGCAGGGTGAGCTTTGCCGCTCATGCCTTGGCGCATATTGGATTTACCGGAGCGGCGGGGGCCGCTTTGTTTGCCCTGAGTCCGCTGGCAGGGATGTTATTCATTTCGGTGCTGGCAGGCGTGATGATGGGCGCAACCGGGAACCGGTTGCAGCGCAGTGATATGGCGATTGGCATGACACTTTCGCTTTGTCTGGGCGTGGGCATGTTGTTTCTGAGGCTTTACAAAGGTTATTCCGGCCAGGCTTCAGCCATCCTCTTCGGCAATATCTTCGGCGTCTCACGCCACCAGATTGTTCAGACAATGATTCTTTTCGTGATCAGCCTGGGAACTTTGCTGGCCTTTTCGCGAAAATTGTTCTTTGCCAGTGTTCAGCCCGATCTGGCCGAGGCGCGCGGCGCCTCGTTGTCCACCTTGTCCATCGTTTTCATGGTGATTTTGGCGATCTCCGTCACCCTGGCCAGCCAGGTGGTCGGCATTCTGCTTGTTTTTGCATTGGTCATTGGTCCGGCGGGCATTGCCGCAAGGTTTTGTCGGAGTTTTTGGTTGGGGTTGACGACCTCGGTTGTCATCGCGCTGTTTGCCGTTTGGAGCGGAATTCTACTTGCCTGTATCACCAGTTGGCCTCCCAGCTTTTGGATTACGACCATTCTTTTTGGTCTCTACCTGATTACCGAGGCGGTCTGCCGCCTTATTTATAGGATGGAATGATGAGATCTGGAAAAGGGAGTGTTTGTTTTCCGGAAATTTTTGGATAAAATGCCGGGAACCATAAATGAGTAAAATTTTAATCGTTAAAGAGGCTGCGGAAAAGGCCATCGCAGCCGAGTCTGATCGAACCGTGCATTTGCTGCGGCAGGCCGGAATGTTTGCGGCGGGAATAATCATCTTAACGGGTTTTCAATTGCTGGACGCAAACACGCTGCTGGAATCGTCTTCGCAATGGGTGAAAATTTTATGTTGCCTGTCGCTGGCGATTTTAGGCCTTTCGCTGTTTTTCGCTTTTCTGGCAATTAGGCTCAACGGTTATGCGGATTATCCTCGCGGCAACAAGCTTTGGGACAATTTGAAGCCGGAGAATGTGTCGGAAGATGCGGCTCAGGAAGCGCTCGTGCAAATGCTCTTGAAAACCAGGGAACAGAACGCGCAATTGAATGACGCCAAAGTCAATTCGCTGTTTTGGTGTGGCTGGCTGCTCTTCGTTGGTTTCTTGCTGGGTGCCGGCGGTCAATTGCTGGATGCATTCCTGAATGCGTCGGCCTGATAAAAAATCGTTGTTTAAGTAATGAATTGACACACCGCATAAACATGCGGTTGCAGCCCGGCAAGGTCGTGGTAGGTTAAAACATTAGATATTGCCCATAATTAACCATAAGCAAGCCATGTTTTGATGAAGCTACAAAACATGGGTGGCGTCATTTTATGTGTTTTTTCAGAGAGCTAATTTTATGCAAGCTTGAATTTCTGATTCCATCTGATTTCAAAAATTCTTCTACCCCCGGATATTTACATGAACGTTGATTCCATTTGTGGCCATCCTTCAACCGGGCTTTTCTTCCGAAAAAAGCCACGCCAGATTTCCTGTTGTCACTGGTCATTTGTGGCGCTGCTTTCGGTCTGCCTGATGGGATATGTCAACTCCAGCCGGGGCGAGGCCATGCTGGAGTTGTTCCAGATGAGCTGGAACCAGATTTCCAAAAAAATGCCCGAGATTGCCGAGGCGGGCTACGACAGTCTGTGGCTGCCGAATCCGGCCAAGGGAAACAGCGGTGTGTATTCCATAGGCTACGATCAATTTGACCCGTTTGACCTTGGCAGCACCAACCAGCAGGGCACGATTCCCACCTATTATGGCACACAGGCCGAATTGATCCAGATGGTGCAAGTCGCCCATCGATTCGGCATTCGTGTCTATTTCGACAACATCATGAACCACCGGTCATCCACCGTGCCGGGCTATCCGGGTTCCAGCACGCCGACCAATTATTATCCCGGCCTGATCCCGCAGGACTTTCATCTGGCAACCGTTACCGTCGGGGCTAATACCTATTATACGAACTGGCCGACTGTCGGAAGTTTGAATAATGATCAGTGGTGCACGAACGAGGTAGTCGAAAACCAACCCCTTCTGGGCTTGTGTGATTTGGCGCAGGAACCGGGTACGGTCAATTGGAACTTTGGCAGTACTATTGGCGACACGACGAACAAGCCGGTGTTTATCCGGTTCCCGGGCCGGACGGATTTGTATATGGACACCAACGGCCCCCTGTTGGGCGGTGGATGGTATCCGTTCGACGGCAATGGCCAGCCGGTACCGGAAGATGTGACTGCTTATCTCTGTCGCGCGGTGGCGTGGACGCTTTACATGACCAAATGCGACGGTTTCCGGCTCGACGCGGTGAAGCATGTGCCGGTGGACTTTTTCGGCAACGAAACCGGCCAGTCGGATGACCCCTCCTTTGCCGGTTACACGGGTGCCATCCAGGCCATGTATGATTATGTTCACGGCTACGGCAGCAACGTCACCGGCAACGGCTATATCGAGACCGATGGCAATCGCAACAGCCTCTTCAACACCGAGGCGGCGCGCAACGACGCGATGATTTTCGGCGAATACGAACCGTCGGCGCTGGCTGCAGGTGAGGACTTTTATGACTATCTCAATTCGGGCATGCGTCTGTTGAATTTTCCCCTTTTCACCCAGTTGAACAGCATCTTCTACGGCTCATCCATGTCTGGCATGGACGGTCGCGATTATATTCCGCCGGGGGGCAATTGCGACGCCAACGGCAATTACAGCGCGGCGCAGGCCGTCAATATGTCGCAGACGCAGGACGGCGGCACTTGCTGTCCCTACAACGAGGGAATGGACAATGCCTATGACTTTATGCACGAGGGGTTGCCGATGGTTTATTCCGACGGCTTCAACCACAATTTGGCTAGTATTACCAACGGCAGCACGCCGATTGTTTCCTATGCCAATTACTTGGGCGAGTTCGGCGATAACACCATGCCGGACACCATGTATCTGCACAACCAGCTTGCGCGCGGCGGCACCTGGTCGCGCTGGAGCGATCAGAACACCGTCTTGTTCGAACGCTACGACTACCGTGAAGGCAACGCTTCCGAGCCGCAGACACAGGACGTGGCGCTGCTCGGCTTGAATGATGATACCGGTTATCCCGGCGATATCTCGTTCGATGACGGCATCAGTCGCACAAGTGATGGCTATTATCTGAATCCTTCCAACACAACTTCCACCGCTGTATCGAATTCGCGCGGTGTGGGAATCGTGGTCGGCTTTGCCCCCGGCTCGGTGCTGGTGCAACTTGCCAGTTCTTCGCCGACGGGTGGTCGCGCTTATCAGAAATTGCTGGTGCATGGCGCCACGCAAAGTTATTCTGCCGCCACCAATTCGGCGAATGCTGCCGATCCGACGCAGCGGCTGATTTATGTCGGTGGCCAGACCCTGGCAACGAACGGTGGCGCGATTGAACTCACCCTTCCCAGCGACTCGTGGGTGATGTATGGCTATCAATGGCCGCAGCCGAGTCAGGCGAACCCTTCGACCAACGCCATAATTCTTCAACAGGGTGGCGTCGTAGTTCCCGCCATCACGATTTATCGCACCGACGGCACGAATGGTGATCCAAATTACAGTCCGCTGTTTCCGTTTAAGATGCGCGGCAGCGTGGATCCATATACCGGGCTTTCGATCATGGCTCCCGGGGAAGGCAACGTCTCCAATCTCACCTATGCGATTGACGTGCCGGTCGTGACCAACGCGCCCCTTGACATCCTCGTCCGCAGCGATGCGTCCTGTTCCAACACGCTCGTCAAGCTGGACGGCGGCATTGATTTGAACAGCCAGATGGGGCTCGGCCCGACGAATTTCCAGGCGGGCATCGCGCCGACGAACTTCCTTGACCTGCGCGACAATCCGCCCGGCTATGCCGATGATGTCTTTCTCGGTTACGAACAAACGGCGTTTGAATTCCGCAACGGCCCGGAGAAATTTGCTGCCGACAATGTTTTGAGCAACAACATCGTTTCGCTCGGCGCGGAGACTTACTATTATACCGTCGGCGGCACGAACCTGGTCATCCCCGGTGCCGGTTTCGGCGAGGACATCACCAACCAGACTGCGGACTGGGTTTACCACGACCCTGATGCGCCTACCACCGTCCTGACCAATTCGGTTTGGACCAGCGCCCCGGCCACCCAGATGGTGCCGACCAATCCTGCGCCGGGCCAGTCTGTGGATATTTGGGTCAAGGTCGGCTACCAGTTTCAAATCAACACCTGCTACATTTATTACACGATCGATGGCTCGAATCCCGAGGGCGCATTCGGTATGGGCGAAGGCACGACGCAGGTGATACAGGCGAACTGGGTCAATCACGACAGCGTGCAGGAGAACATTGACTGGTGGATGGGCACCATTCCGGCCCAGTCCGCCGGAACACAAGTCCGTTACAAAGTCGCCTTGTTTTATGGTGGCAGCTACGGTTTTTCCATAGGCGATACCAATGATTGGCCAAGTATCCAGCCGATTTCCGATGCGGAAATTACCGGTTCCAAGCTTTTCGGCCTGACCCAGGCGGCAATCACCAATTTCAATCCCGCTACGGCCACGGTCTGGCTGCACAACGACCTCAACCCGGCCAACACCGTGAGCGGCTTGCAAAGCGGCTTCCATATTCTTCGCGCCCGCACCTTCCTGCCGCGCCCGGGCCAGTCGAGCGTGTATAACACCTTCCTGCAAACATTTTATTACGCCGGACCGCTGCCCGGGGGCGTTATGGTTTATCCGGCCCCCAACGGCACCATTTCCAACAGCACTTATACGGTGGTGGTACGAACGGACAACTCGGTGTCAGGAGTTGATTTTAACATTCAGGACAGCAATCCCGGCAATGACGACATCGTCACCGGCCAGGCCAATGGCAACGGCAACGACACCAACGGAAATCCTATATTTGTTCCTGCCACTCAGGTCAGCCCGAGTCCCACGTTGGATCTTCAATACCCGAATGATTTGCAGGAGTTTCGCTTCAACTACGTCAACGTGCCTTCCAGCGGGACTGCGGCCATCGTGGTGCAGCTCAAGGATTATGCCAACAGCCTTTACACCAACCGGCTCACCACACTGACCAGCGATGTGACCACCCTCGCGCCCCAACAGACTGTGCAAATTTCCAGCCCGGCTGCCGGGAGCACTATCCCGATGGGCAGTGCCACGACTTATTTGATCAAGGCCTGCTTCACTACGACCCTGGATACGAATGGAATTACCGCTCCTTTCACCTTGACCATCAACGGTGTCCTCCAACCACAGGCTTCATACATTATGCGGGGGTATGGAGCGGTGTCCGGATGCTCTGGAATGTCCGCGTTGCTTTACAATTGGACGGCGAATTCGCCCGGCACCACGACCGGCACCAATGTGATCCAGGTCGTTTATTCCAACACCAACAGCGGTTTAACTTTGAGCGACACGGTGACGGTCTTTGTGCCGCCGGCCCCGGTGATTACCGGTCTGGGCGGCAACAACCAGCTTGTCCTGTGGACCAGCGCGCCGGACCTGACCTATATGGTTCTGGCCACCACCAATCTGGCCCAGCCGTTTCAACCCATCAGCGGCGACATTGCGAGTCAGGGTTTCACGACCTCCTTTTTAGACACGAATACTGCGCCGCAAAAATTCTACGAGATCGTCGAGTTGGCGCAGTGATGCCATCGTCGGGAGCCGGCGGGCTGCCGCCTTCATTGACCCCATCGCAACCAATTATGCGATGTGCTTTTGCCAAACGGTGACGCCCTGAAGCGGGAGTGTTGATTCTGTCAAGTTGCCGGCGATGACAAATTTTTGGAGTAAGGTGCCATACCCGGTTTTCGCAAAAAGGAGGTGAAGGCGGACGTGACGGATTTATTTTTCCACTGTTGACGGCGCGGCAAGTTCAAGCCGCGCCGAGGCGCGGTTGACGAGCGCGAGCAGCGTAAGGGACGACGCGGCCTGTTTTTCCGCTTCCTGAATCCGCGCAAATTCACCCAGCACTTCATCGCGCGCGGGTTCGTCCCGCGTGGCGGGTTGCTGCCCGTTGGCGGCGCGCATGGCGGACAAAACATCGTGCGCGTTGATGGCTTCAAGCGGGCGGGCGGGCGCGAAACGGGCTTCGTTTCCGGCAACTTCCACCACCAGCCCTGCGGCCAGGAGCGTTTGCAAAACCTGTTGCGCAAGCTTGGTGGGAATTCCCAGTGCGACGGAAACTTTCTGGAGCGTGACCGGCGGCTGGCCGGTTTGAAAATGCTGGCCAATACACGTCATCAGCCGCAGCGCGATGAATTCGCGTCCGCGCTGGTTCACGTTCTCGACCAGTTTTTCCTGCAGATACGCCTTGCGATTTTGGAAGGCATACGCAACCTGCGCGCCGAACAGCAGAATCGCCCACGACAAATAAAGTCCGGCCATGAACACCGGCACGAGGCCCAGACTGCCGTAAATCTTGCTGTTGGTGACCACGCGCGAAACGTAAAGGAAGCCGAAGACGTTGTTCAGATGCCACAATGAACCGGCCACGATGCCCCCGGCCAGCGCCGCGCTGAAATTCACTTTTGTGTTCGGCACGAGTTGATAGAGCAACGCGAACGCCAGCCACAGCACCACCAGCGGCAGGAAATCAAAAATCAGGCTGCCGATGAGCGGCATTTGGCCGATCAAACTTTTTGCCGCCTGCAAATGCGGGCCGCTTGCGAGGCCGAGCGCGCCGATGATGGCGAGCGGACCAAGCGTGATTGTCGTCCAGTAAAGCACGACGCGCAGCAGCCAGTTGCGCCCGCGCGTGACGCCCCAGATGTCGTTGAACGTCGCCTCAACGTTCGCCAGCATACGGATCGCGACGAACACGAGCAGCAGCATCCCGATCACCCCCAACGTCCCGCTCTGCGTCCTCTGCACAAAATCGTGGATATCTTTCGCCACCTCCTTTTGCGCGGTGACGACCCGCGCATCGTCGTCCGGATTGCCGGCGGCCGCCGCCGCATGGGTTCCGGCAACGGAATTCGTCCGTGTCAGCGCAATGGAAATCGGGCTTAAATTTAGCGAAACCGCGTTGCCATTGGTGCCGAGCGTCGCGGGGGGCATGATGTTGGAGACCGCCTTGTTGATCGCCGCGTAAATTTGGGTCTCGCCCTGCGTTTTGAGCAGGCTGCTCGTGACGCTGATGGCCACCGCGAGCAGCGGAATCAGCGCGAGCAAAGTCGAATAGGACAGCGCCGACGCGCGGATGAGGCAGCGGTTGCGGACAAAACTTTTTGTGACGAGGACGCAGAAATGTGCGAATCGTTCCAGCCGGTCGAATTCATTTTCCGCGCCGGTATGGACGCCGGATAGAATTTTGATGAAGCGCGGGAACGGCCGTTTCGCCATAACCTTCGCACGCTAACAAACCGGTTTGCGAAGTCAACCGGTGCGCGAATTCGTTATTGAAAAAAGTGAAGGCACTCTTGGCGGTTAAATCCATTTTCACATTAATTCGTGTCTGTTTTTATAATTGGGTGCAAAGCCACGCTGTTTCGTGCAATTCGTGTCTGGCCATTCGTGTCTATTTTTTTATAATCTTGGCCCACCGCAAGGCGTTCAGCATCACGCTGCTTCGTGTCTGGCCGTGTGCGCATCCGTAGCTCAATTGGATAGAGCTTCTGACTTCGGATCAGATGGTTGCAGGTTCGAGTCCTGCCGGATGCACCACTATTTTATTCAAAAAATACATTTGTTTTGTGTATTTTATGCTTTTTAGATTCAAAAGAATATTTTTTAACGCTGCCACTTTTATCGTTCTAATTTTTTGCACGCCTCGATCACGGCGGGTAAGCCTTCAATTTTGAAACGGTGACTGGTGTGGAAAAGTTTCGGGACGGACGGCGACACCGTCCCGTTGATGTTAAAAAATCTCTTGCCAGTTAATAGCCGCCGCCGGCAAAAGATTTCCATTTCAGACGTTGTTTTGGACTTCTGAGAAATTGTTTCGTTCAATATTTTAGATTCACTTTGAATCTGGACTGGCGATAGTGCGGAAATTTATTTGCTCCGGGGTGTTCTTTTGCGGCCATTCGGAAAAATGTGGTAGTTTCCTTCCGGGAAATGCGCGATAATGAATCCATAAATTAGAGCATTGACAGAAATTATGTAGCGATGCGGAGCGAGGGTTTTTAGCTTTTGGCAAGGCTTTGGCAAGGGAGCATGGCCTCTTGCCCCTGTAACCCGGGCCGAAACGCCGCCAAAAGCCAAAAACACCGCTAACCCATGGGGCACAGGCGCGCGCTACAGAATTGATGGAAATGCTCTTGCGAAAGGATACACGATGGCGCAGGCAATCATGGACCCGGAAAAAGTGCGGCGGTTCGCGGATGAACTGCAGCGGTTTAATTCCGATTTGGAGAACCGGCTGATTTTGCTCCAGGCGCGTTTTGGCGCGTTGAGCGACACGTGGCAGGATCAGGAACACGAAAAATTCACCGAAGAATTCAAGCAGGCGATGAAGGCGCTGAAAAAATTCATCGAGCTGTCCAGGGAACACACCCCGTATCTGTTGAGAAAGGCGCAACACATCGAGGATTATCTGCGGCAGCGATGATTTTATGGCAGGGCAGGCCCAAATCACATCCGTCGAGGCGATTGAATCTTTCCGCGCCGCGTTGATTGTATTCAACACCCAGGCGCGCGCCTCGCTGGAAGAAGTTTCGAGCGAAGTGTTGCGTGCCAGACTCTGGCTGGAAAATGATCAGCGGCGATTTTTGGAAAATGAATTGCGCGTCCGCGCCTTGAAATTGGAACAGGCGCGGCAGGAATTGTTCAACGCGCGGCTTTCCAGTTTTCAGGAACCGACGTCATTGCAACAAATGGTGGTTAACCGCGCGCAACGCGCCGTGCGTGAAACGGAGGAAAAACTGGCGCGTCTGAAAAAATGGGATCGCGAACTTGAAAACCGTTCCGACCCCCTCGTCAAACAAGTCGAGCAATTTCATAATTTTTTGACCGCCGAAATGTCCAAAGCCGTCGCCTCCCTCGCGCAAGTGGTCAAGACCCTCGACGCCTACGCCGGCGTTGCTTTGCCCGGCGGTCAACCTGCAACCGGAGAAAGCGCATGAACCTGGGCGGAAGTAAAAGTCGGTTGAATGGCGCCGCCAAAGAGTTGGCGCGCAAATGGGAGTTGACCAAAAATTATTGGCACGACGCCAAAAGCCGGGAATTCGAGCATCGCTATCTTGAGGAACTTTTCGCGGGCGTGGACAAAACCGTTGCCATCATTGACAAGCTGGACGAACTTTTGAAAAAGGTCAGGAGTGATTGTGAGTGATTTGGGCGTCAGGGATATGTGCGCGCTGCTTGACGTGTTGAAAGACGCGGTTCGGGATTGTGCCGCGCGCGAGGAAAAGTTGAACGCCGATTTCCGTGCCCGGTCTGCCGCGGAAATCAAATTGGCCGATGAGGCATCGGTCGGACTGACGGAAAAACTGGCCGGTGACATCGAAAAGGAAAACGTCGCGTTCAGTGATGAAAAAAATCGCCGCCAGTCCGCCTGCGAAAATCGGAAAGCCCGGATTACTCGCGCTCACGCTGCCATCCAAAAAAAACTTTTCGACGAAATCGGCGAACTGCACGGACAACGGAAACATAAAATTCAGGCGAACGTGCTGGAAGCCGAACGCCGTCGCGACACCGCGCTGGCCGGCGCGGTCGCGACGCTCGAAAGTTTCCGGCAAAAAACGGCTGATGCCGCCGGGGCGCTGGAGGGTTTGGAAAAACTCGCGCGCCGGGCTTTCGGCGGCTGCGGAAAATTCCGGCGATGGTTGAAAAAAGTCCAGCCGGAGCCGGATCTTTCCGCCGACGAAAACGTTCTGTTCGGGGAGTTTCAGCGCTTGCAAAAAAAAAACGGGGGTGATTTGGCGCAATTTCTGAAATTTCCGCTGCCCAAAATTTTCAGATTCGTTCCGGTTTGGCTTGTGACGGTTTTGTTGCTGCTCGTCGTCGCCGCATTTTTTGTTCTTCCACGCTTCGGCGTGAATGTGATTTCAAGGCTCGATGCGGGAATCGCCTTGCTTGCGCTCGTCATCCTTTGGGCGGTTTATCTTTGGGGGATGTCCGGCGCGGCGGCGGCGGCGGCGGCAAAAACCATCGCCGCTGATTTGGCAAAAGCGCGCCGTTTGTTGGACACCGCCGCTGAAAAGGCGGAATTGAGTTACACGCGGGATCAGGAGCGAATCCACCGCGAGTTCGAAGCCGTCGGTCAATCGTTCGATCAGGAATGGCGCGTGGCGGCGCGCAACGCCATGCATTCGCGCGGCGCGCAGCCGATGAAAATTGACGAAAAGGCGGCGCGGGTTTCGCAAAAAAACGAAAGGCTGTATCGCGTCAGACTTGGACGACTCGAAAAGGAACACGCGGAAAACGTCGCGCGGCTGCGGCGGGAATCCGAAGCCGGGGCCGAAAGATTGTCTGGGGAACACGCCGCAAAAATGACGAAACTCGAAGCCGATTTTCAGTCGCGCTGGCAGGCGCTGGAAAATGAATGGAAAAATTCCATCGAGCCGGTGTACGCGAAAATCCGCGCGGCAAATGCCGCGATGGAAAAACTTTTTCCGGATTGGGACGCGGAACCCTGGAAACACTGGTCGCCGCCGGTGGATTTCAAAAACGCCGCGAAGTTTGCGCGATTGGAAGTGGAGATGGAAAAATTTGTCGGAACCATGCCCAAAGACAAACGGCTTGCCTTGCCCTCCGCAAATTTTTCCGTGCCCCTGGCGCTGGCTTATCCGCGACAGGGCTCGATTCTCTTTGAAACGAACCAGGGAGGCGAAACCGAAGCCGTGCGGGTCATCAACAACGTCATTTTCCGGCTCCTCTCCGCCACGCCGCCCGGGAAAATCAATTTCACGATTTTTGATCCCGTCGGACTTGGCCAGAATTTTGCCGCCCTGATGCACCTCGCCGATTACGAGGCGGGCTGTATCAACGGCCGCATCTGGACGCAGCCGGCGCAATTCGAGGAAAAACTCGCCGAGCTGAACGAACACATGGAAAAAATCATCCAGATGTATTTACGCAACGATTACCCGACCATTGCGGAATATAACGCGCGGGCTGGCAGCATCGCCGAGAAATATCATTTCCTCGTCATCGCGTCCTTTCCCGTGAACTTCAGCGACACGGCGGCGAAACGGTTGCGAAACATCGCCGCCAACGGCGCGCGTTGCGGCGTTTATACCCTCGTGCATTGGGACCAGCGCAACGCCCCGCCGAATGATTTTGTTCCCGACGAGTTGCGTGCGAATTCCGTTCGCCTCGGTTGCGGTGGAAAATCCTTTTACCTCGCGGACTGGCGCGAGCCGGGAACAAAATTGGTTCTCGACCCGCCGCCGTCGCCGGAATTTGCGACGCAATTTCTCAACGCCATCGGCGCTGGCGGCAGGGATTCCACGCGTGTCGAAGTTCCGTTTGAACTGATCGCTCCGCCGGAAAACGAAATTTGGACGGAAGATACCACCGAAGAATTGCGTGTGCCGATTGGCCGGTCGGGCGCGTCAAAGCTCCAATTTCTCGAAATCGGCAAAGGCACGCGCCAGCACGCCCTGATTGCCGGCAAAACCGGGTCGGGCAAATCCACCCTGTTTCACATCATGATTACCAACCTCGCCCTCTGGTGCAGCCCGGCGCAGGTCGAATTTTATCTCGTGGACTTCAAGAAGGGCGTCGAATTCAAATGCTACGCGAGCCGCCATTTGCCCCACGCACGGGTCGTGGCGATTGAAAGTGACCGCGCGTTCGGCTTGAGCGTGTTGCAACGCGTGGACGATGAATTGCGCCGGCGCGGCGATTTGTTCCGGCAACTCGGCGTGCAGGATTTGGCCGGTTACAAACGCGCGGGCGGTCGGGAACCCATGCCGCGTTCACTGTTGATGATTGACGAATTTCAGGAATTTTTCACGGAGGAAGACCGCGTTTCGCAAACTGCGGCGGTTTTGCTCGACCGCATTGTCCGTCAGGGCCGCGCGTTTGGCATTCACGTGCTCCTCGGTTCGCAAACGCTGGGTGGTGCTTATACGCTCGCGCGCGCGACCATTGGACAAATGGTCATTCGCATTGCCCTCCAATGCAACGAGGCCGACGCGTATCTCATCATGGATCAGGACAATCCTGCGCCCCGCTTGCTTTCGCGTCCGGGCGAAGGCATTTACAACGATGCGGCCGGCGCGCTTGAAGGCAACAGCCCGTTCCAGGCCGTGTGGCTGCCGGAAAATGTGCGCGACAATTTTCTCGAAAAAATCCGCAAGCGCGCGGATGCGGAATCCTTTCCCGGGCCGTTTGTCTTCGAAGGCAGCGCGCCGGTGGACGTGCGGGAAAATCTTGTTTTGCGCCAATGGCTTCAGGCCGCACCCGCGGAACCTACCGGGCCGGCGCGCATCTGGATCGGGGCGCCCAATTCCATCAAGGGCCCCACCGGAGCGGTTTTCCAAAGGCAAAGTGGTGCCAATCTTTTGCTGGTCGGGCAAAACGAGGAATCTTCGCAGACCATTTTGTCCGTCGCGCTCGTTTCCCTGGGCGCGCAATTTCCGAAAAACACCGTCCGCTTCGTCCTGCTCGACAGCACCCCGCCGGGATTTCCGCAACGCGAATTTTTCGGGCGCGTCATCCGCGCCGTGCCGCACGAAATCCTTCAGGGCGGCAACGGCAATCTTGCGGAAATTATGGCCGGTCTGGCCGAAGAATTGAAAAAGCGCGTGGGCGATGAAACAATCGAGGCGCCCGAAATTTTTGTTTTAATTCACGGTTTGCAGAATTTCAAAAAGCTGCGACCGGAGGACGAGTTCGGTTTTTCCTCCGGCGAACCCGGTGCCGCCGGCCCGGCGGCCATTTTGCAGAATCTCATCGGTGACGGCCCTGCTCATGGCATTCACGTCATCGCCGCGTGCGACACCTACAACAACGTGAATCGCTTTATCGGACGGAAAAATCTGAGCGAGTTTGAAATGCGCGTCCTCTTTCAGATGAGTGCGGGAGATTCCGCCGCTTTGATTGATTCTCCGGACGCTGCGACGCTGGGTTTGCATCGCGCGCTTTATTACAACGACCGCGAAGGCTACACCGAAATTTTCCGGCCCTACGCGCGCCCCGAGGCCGGGTGGATTGAAGAAGTTGCGCGGCAATTGGCCGGGCGTGCGAAATAATCGGACCGGTTACCCGCCTTAGCGCCGTAGGGGCGGCATAATCTAAAAATGATACGCACTGTGCGTTCTGGAGAGGGGAGCGCGACTGTCTCGGTCGCTGTTTTTCGCGTCTCGCGGAAAACTTTTCCGGACAGCGCCGCGCGTTTCATCCCGTCCCCAATTCGTGTAATTCGTGTCTGTTTTTATAATCTTGGCCCACCGCAAGGTGGCAACCCTTCTGCAGTAGTGCTGCAGCGCGAAGTTTATGATGACGAGAGAATCCTTTTCAATCTTCTGTATCGGTTACATCACATTGGAGAAAAGCGCAGGATCGTCGCGGAGGCGGGCGCAACCACAACCTTCAGGTTGCCGGAATTGCCGCCTTTGATGCTTTTCCATTGACCCGGCCAGATTCCCTGCGAATCAATGGCAGCGCCGCCCAGCATGACGCCCGTTTTGGCGGCCACATTCCGGTCGTTCTGCACCAGATCCATCCGTTGCCATGCTCCCGCGCCCGTGCCTTGGGGCAAATGCAGGAAAACCAACGCCGGTTGCGCTTGATTGCCATAACTCTTGTTGATGAGGGTAAGATAAACGGAGTTGTCGCGATCCCGGTAAGCGTAGGCATTGAAATTAAACCAGGGCGCCGTTTGGATGTTCACTCCGAGCGGTCGTCCATGCGCGCCCTGGCTGAAAGCCAGATAGGCATAAGCTTGAGGCCGCATGATAAATCCATGGTCATCCGCCTGATGCGCAAACGCGGCGTAATTTGCGGCCACGGTGACCCCGGCCACCGCATCCCCCTGATGCACAAACGCGGCATAATTCGCTCCGCCAAACCCTCCATCCCGCCCCACCGATTCCCCCGTATGATAATTCACGCCCAGAATATGATGCGCCGCCCACCAATGCGTGCAATCCAGCGCCCATAACGTGGACGCGTAAGTATCGCTCGAATCCTTGGCCCCTCCATTGTAACAACTGTTCATCTCATCAATCCGGTAAGGCACTCCCTGGGCGGCCAGCACCGCGCCGATTTGGGCATAATCTCTTGCGTATTGGGGATGAAGACTGTTGGAAAGAAAGCGCGCCCGGGTCGCGGGCGGATCCTTTTCTCCCGCGCGGCCCGAGCCTAGAAAATAATAATGATCACTCGCCATCGCCAGATGACCGCCGGGATACAAGGTTTGGGCCAGGTGCAGCGCAAAGCTTCCCATGGCGCTCGGCCCGTCAAACATCGCGTCAGGCACGGCCTTCAGGATGGCGTCATAGTGCGGTTCCCATTGCGCAAAATAAGCCTCAAATGTAGGGATATAAAAATTGGGCTCATTGCCGATGGAAAAACAATCGAGCGCATCCGCATCATGAGCCGCAATGTAACCGGCCAGCTGCGCCGATTCGGCTGGATCCCCGTTTTTCAGGCGGAACGAATAAATCACTTTCACCCCGGCGGCCCGGGCGAAGTTAAAAAATTCATCAATGTCCTTTTCCTGCGGAACCGGTATGCGCGGATCATCCACCGCATTGGCGCCCACGCGTAGACTCTTGATGCCGAGAGTCTGAAAGGTGTTCACCAGCGCCTGATCATTGGGATCAAAATAATATCGCCCGTGATTGGGCAGCAGCATCGACATCTCGTAGCTCAAGCCCAAAAAACGGGGCGCAAGATCGGCGCCGCCGCCATCGTCCGTCACGGAGACGGTCACCGGCTGGGGCTGGGCTGCGGCGAGGTGCGGAATCAGCAACGTCAAGGCAACCAACATGGTTTTTAACAACCGGAATAAAGCCGGTGTTGATTTCGAGGTGATCTGTTTTGGCATATGGAAAAGTGTGCGCGGGAATTCCGACAGCGTCAATTCTGCGTTGTCCGTATGTGAGTACCCCGCCTTTTTTATTCCCGATTTCCTGGACCCTATCCCCCATCCCCCATCCCCGCACCGTCAGGTGCATTGGCCATCCGCTATGGTGGCAGTGCGCAAGCACCGTCACGCTGCTTCCCGGTCCAGCGTCCAGTTCATGTTCCTCCAACCCCGACCTTGTGCCGGGCTGAATCCACAAAAAACGCATGTGGGTAGAACACCTAATAGCGGATACGCCGTTGCCCGCGTAAAAATAGAAAATTATGTCAGACAGCTTTCCTTTGCATGAGCGATAAGAAAACAGAAACACCGCATTCGGGAATTACGCTGGGAGACGTTTACTTCGTTCTTTTCCGGAGGAAGTGGCTGATTCTCGGTTTTTCCCTGGCTGGAATTTTGGGTGCGCTCGCGGTTTGTTTCATCAAACCCCCGCAATACAAGTCCGAGGCCGAGCTTTCGATTAGCGCATTGGAGGCGAAGCCGATTGACGTGTCGGGGGAGGATACCAGACCGATGATCGATCCAAGCGATAACATCATCGACACCGAGATCAATATCCTGCAGAGTCTGGATCTGGCTCAACAGGTGGTTCAAACCATGACACCCGCAAAAATTCTTGCCCATGTCGGAGGTGGCGCGGACTACAACACGGCGGCGTATTTCCTCAAAAATGGATTGACTGTGGATTCAACGCCGGGAAGCAGCGTGATTCACATCACCTTCCAGCACCCCGACAAGGAAATTGTTCAGCCGGTTTTGAGTCAAATCATTGATGACTATTTCATCAAGCGCATTAAGATGCGGGGCGGCGGCGGCGTATTTGTCAACCTTCTGACGAATGAAACCACCCGGTTGCGCGGCGAACTGATCCAAATAGAAAGTCAGATTCAGCAGGCGCAAGTCCAGGCGGGCGTGATCTCCACCGAAGACACAAAAAATGCCTATTCCACACAAATAACGAAACTTCACGATCAAATTGCCGGCGCCGAGGAAGAACTGGCCGAACGCCAGGTCGAGGTGAAGGTGCTGACCCCGTCCAGAACAGTGACCAATGGCAGGCCGGCGGAAAAAATTCCCTTCGGGAAATATGATGCCTATCGGCGGATTTGCGTGCGCCTCGTCTTTCTCAACAAGACCGAAGACGATTATTTGACACAACAGGGGTTTACCGAGGAAAACGTGATGGTCAAGGAGGTGCGCAACCAGATTGCCGATGCCCGGGAAACCAAAAACCAGTTGGAAGAAAAATATCCCCAATTGGCGGGCATGGACTTTGCATTGCTGAATCTGCCCCGGGAGACAACGTATGCGGCCAGTGATTTGCCGGACGATTTCACCCAGATCGCGGGATTGAAAACAAAAATTGACCTCCTGCATTCACAGTTTAACCGGGTCTGGACCGATGCGATGAATTTCGAACGGGCGGAGGCCACCATTTCCGAATTGCAACAGAAGAAGGAATCGAAAGAAGCCAACTTGAAATACTTCACAGACCACTTGGATCGATCCCGCATTGACGACGAGCTGAGCGAAGGCAAGGTCTCGAATATCAGCATCATCCAATCTCCATCGCCGCCGGTGAAAGGCTGGTCGATAAAATTCGAGAAAATGGTGGGGCTGTTGGCGGTAAGCGGCATTCTGGCCGGGTTGGCCCTGGCTTTTTTGATGGAACTGGTTTTGGACCGCTCTGTAAAGCAACCATCGGAAATCGAAACCAGGCTCGGATTGCCGCTGCTCATTTCCATTCCGGATGTGCAAAGAAACGGTTATGGAAAATACGCTCGGCTGATTGGCGACGGGCGATTGCTGTTGAACAACGCCACGGGCGATGCAACCGGCTGGAAAACAACCCCCGGATCGGGCATTGCCCCGTGGGATCGCGAACATCCGCTGCGCCGGTTCTACGAAGGATTGCGCGACCGGCTGATTGTTTATTTTGAAGTAAGAAATGCCGTTCACAAGCCCAAGCTGGTGGCCATAACGAGTTGCGGCCATGGCGCGGGCGTGAGCAGTATTGCCGCCGGGTTGGCCGCAACGCTGTCCGAAACTGGCGACGGCAACGTGCTCCTCGTCAACATCAGTGGAGATAAAGGGGCGGCCCAACAATTTTACAACGGCGAGCTGGGCTACAGCCTGGATGAAGTCTTGGAAACCGCGAACAAATGCTCGCTCGTCAAAGCCAACCTCTACACCACCACCGAACGCGCCAATGACGACAGACTGCCGACCAACCTCCCCAAAAAACTTTCGGCGCTGATGCCCAAACTCAAGACCAGCGAATTCGACTACATTATTTTCGACATGCCGCCGGTCAACCAAACCACCGGCACGGCACGGCTTTCGGGCCTCATGGACATGGTGCTGCTCGTCATCGAATCCGAAAAGACCAATCAGGACGTCGTCAAAAGCGCAATCAAGCTGCTGGCCGAATCCAAGGCCACCGTCGGTACCGTACTCAACAAGTTCCGGAATTACATCCCGTTCAAACTGCACCAGGAATTTCTGAACCAGGTGTAAAACTGCAAGGTGATTGTCCGTAATCGGTAAGGATGCGTTCCACCGCAGTAGTGTCCAGTTAAGGAAGAATTCGGTTGGAGGAAGTGCCCGCAGGCGTGGGACTTGTGGCGTAAACGGTTTGTTGTCGATTCAGACCCACTCCAGAAACACCGGGCTGCGTTGCGA
>JBEKBA010000005.1:0-53076 GCA_050015635.1 Verrucomicrobiota bacterium | reverse complement strand
CATGAGGAGGGTTTCGGCGCGAGCGTTCCTGATTTTGAGTTTGCAACCAACGCGTTCACAAGCGCGAATTACGATGAATTCGAGTCCATGCAGAACGCCAATCTTCGCTTCACGAAGATTCCTTTCACAGTTCTTTTTGCCGAAGCGCGGTCTGAAGAGGAAAGCATCGGCGAATATCAACAGGAAGACTCCGCAGTGTTAACAAACAAAACCGATGCCATCAGCGACCGTTACGATTTGCAGACCGGTTTCAACACGTCGCCCTGGCGCTGGTTTGGCTGGAATGCGCAATACCAAAGACAACACAGCGATACGGACTATAACCATCTGATTGACGAGTACATCAGTCCCTATGGCAACCCAGGATCTCCGGCCCCGGAGAATGGGTATCCGGCATTCATTCTCAATCGCAAAATCCAAAACGATGAATTTGAAACAAAACTCACATTGCGCCCGGCGAACTGGCTTAGGACAACATTGACATACCAGATCACCGCCACGGATTATTCGTCGAAAACTGATCCGGTTTTTTTTGGTCTTTCGCCCGGCGGCCCGATTTTGGACGGACAATATGATGCCCAGACTTACGGTTTCAGCGCCACGCTCACACCGTCACGTCGATTTTATTTGTCCGGCACGTTCACTTACAGCCAGTCGCGCGCGGTCACGGCAGACAACGGCGATCCGTCCGTCGTGCCCTACCGTGGCAATGTTTACACGCTTATCACCACCGCGACTTACGCCTTAAACCTGAAAACGGACTTGCAGGCCAGCTACAATTTCTCCCAGGCCGGTTACGGACAAAACAACGCGGCGGCGGGCGTGCCGCTCGGCCTTGATTTCACCCGCCACCGTCTGATGGCAAGTTTGACGCGGCAATTCAGCGCCCGCGTGTCGGGAACCTTGCGCTACGAATTCGATCAATACACCGAACCCAGCAGCGGCGGCGCAAACAATTTCACCGCGCATGGCATTTTTGCCACGATTACCTACAACTGGCCGTGACTGCGCGCGTTTCCCACGTTACCTTCAAACTGATACAACACCCACGGCTTGACATCACACGTCCAGCGTGGCTTAGCTTTGGATCGTCAGGCGGCACCGAGCATCAAAAAGATTTCAATGATTGGGAGCGCGACCGTCCCGGTCGCACACGATGGCGTCCCGCCGACGGAATGATTTTCCGCGAGACGCGAAAAGCGGCGGGCGGGACACCCGCGCTCCCATGAAAGCGGATAGACACGGATAAAATGAAAATTACGGATGTATTGCGCGCGGAACACGCGGTGTTTCACAACTTGTTCGACCACATTGAAGCCGTGCTGCCGCGCACGCGGACGCTGGCGGAGGTCAAATCGCTGGCGATCATCATGGAAAAACTCACCGGACCACACTCGCGGACGGAAGACGAACTTTTCATTGATCCACTGGAACACTGCTTCGACCAAATCGGCCAACAGGAGACGTTTCATCAAGAGCACGAGATGATTGAAGGAACGCTCGCGAAAGCTCACAAGGCACGCGATCTCAAGTCAGCCAGGAAACTCCTGTTGGGCGCGGTCCTGGCGTCACGCAAGCATTTCGACAAGGAAGAGCGCATCGTTTTCCCGATGGCTGAACGTATTCTCAAGGCGAAGACGTTGAGTGAACTTGGTAAAACGTGGTTGCGACGTCGCGAAGTGGCAGCAGCGTGACGGTCCTTGCGGACAGCCCATGCGCCTGACGGCGCGGGGGATGGGAGATAGGGTCCAGGAAATCGGGAACAAAAAAGAGCGGGCGCGGCGTTCCTACCTTCAAATTGATGCATTACCAGATGAACTACGGGCTTGACCGGCGGGTGTGGAACGATTAAAGTGTTTTTGCAATGTTGAAAAACGCTCTACAAGTTGTCATTCTGGAGGTCGTCGTAACCGGCGACGCCGTTGGCGCTTGTTGAACTGAAGCAAATTTAACAAGAACCCACGGCTGGAAACGGTCGTGGGTTTTTGCTTTAATCCACGATGGTCAGCCGCAAACGCAAACATCACATGAGCAAAACAATCGAAGCAACGGAAAAGAAAAAAACGTCCGCGCCAAAACGCGCCGAAGTCGGCCCGGCGATGTTCGGGCGCGACATATTGGTGGAGGCACTCGAACGCGAAGGGGTCGAGGTCATGTTTGCCTACCCCGGCGGCGCGAGCATGGAAATCCACCAGTCGCTCACGAAATCGAAGATCCGCACGATACTCCCGCGCCACGAACAGGGCGGCAGTTTTGCGGCGGAAGGTTACGCGCGCTCGACCGGCAAGGCGGGCGTGTGCATGGGCACGAGCGGTCCCGGCGCGACGAATCTCGTCACGGCCATCGCGGACGCTTACATGGATTCGTGCCCGCTCATCGCCATCACCGGACAGGTGAACCAGAACATGATCGGACGCGGCGCATTCCAGGAAACCGATATCATCGGCGTCACGCTGCCGATTGTGAAACACAGTTATCTGGTCACGGATGTGAACGACATTCCGCGGATCGTGAAGGAGGCATTTTACATCGCGCAAACAGGCCGCCCCGGCCCGGTGGTGATTGACGTTCCCAAAAACGTGCAGCAGCAAAAGACGCAGCCGGTCTGGCCGACACCGGAGCAAATCAAAAAGGGATTGCGCGGCTACACGCAGCCGGATTTGCGCGCGGACGAAGTGGCGTTGAATGAAATCATCGGGCTGGTGGAAAAAGCCGAACGTCCGGTGCTGTATTGCGGCGGCGGCATCATCACGAGCGGTGCGGCGGCGGAACTGAAAAAATTCGCCGAGGCGACGCAGATTCCGGTGACGACGACGATCATGGGCGTGGGCGGTTTTCCCGAAACGCATCCGCTTTCGATGCGCTGGCTGGGGATGCACGGCGCGGCGTATGCAAACTGGGCGGTGAACGGCGAATACGAAAAGCGCAAGACATTCACCGACCCGATGGTGAAGTTGAAAAACGGGGCGGATTTGCTGTTGGCGTTCGGCGTGCGGTTTGACGACCGCGTGACCGGGAAGTTCGAGGAATTTTGCAAGAGTGGCACGATTGTCCACGTGGACATTGACGCTTCGGAGTTGAACAAAAACCGCAAGGCGCATCTGCCGGTTGTCGGCGACATCAAGGACGCACTCACGAGGCTAAACGCGATGATCGCGAAACGTCCGCTGAACAAAAAACACACCGCGTGGCTGGAACAAATCGCGGAATGGAAAAAGAAAGCGCCGTTCGCCTACGCCGTCACGCCGGAAATCGCGAATAGCGATCACATGAAGGACCACTTGAAGGGTCACGAGGACCAGGTGATTCTCCCGCAAATGGTCATCGAAATGCTTTATGAATTGACGCACGGCGACGCATTCATCACGACCGGCGTCGGCCAGCATCAGATGTGGAGCGGCCAGTGGTATAAATACAAATTCCCGCGCCAGTTCATCACGAGCGCGGGTCTGGGCGCGATGGGCTTTGGCTATCCGGCGGCGCTCGGCGTCAAGGTCGCGCATCCGGACAAGGAAGTGATTGACATAGACGGCGACGGCTCGTTTTTGATGAACATTCAGGAACTGGCCACGGCGCACGTCGAAAAAATCGCCGCGAAGGCGATCATTCTGAACAACCAGCACCTCGGCATGGTGGTGCAATGGGAGGACAATTTTTACGCGGGCAACCGCGGACACACTTATCTGGGCGACCCCGACCATCGCGCGGAGATTTATCCCGATTACGTGCGTGTGTGCAACTCATTCGGCGTGCCGTGCGAGCGCGTGATGTTCAAGAAGGATTTGCGCGCCGCGTTGCAGAAAATGCTGGATGCGAAAACGCCTTACGTGCTCGACGTGGTGACGCCTTACAGCGAGCACGTGCTGCCGTTCATCCCGGCAGGCCGCACCGTTGCGGACATGGTTTGGAAGGCGTGACGGGCGGCGTGACGCTGCACCCAATTATGGACAGCGCGAATGATGAACGCACGCGATTCATTGCCGTGCTGGAAATTCCGCCAGTCGTGTCCGCCAGAAACCGCCGTGCGGGTTCAAATCGTCAAAGACGTGAAGGAGAATAAAAAATGAAACCTGCATGGAAAGATTCATCTCAATATATTAGGCCGGTCTTTCTCATCTTTTTCATTTCAAATTGTATTGGGCTATTCCTTTATTTCGTTTTTGATATCAATATCTCGGATTCGGCGCATGAGGAGCAGAGGGATTATTATGACGGAGTTGATGGTATTACGTATTTTTGCACAGCAGTTCCCGTTTTGGCAGTGTGCTTTTTGGTCAATGTAGCTTGGGGAATTAAAGCGTTAAGAGACATCTTCCGACGCAAAGATTATCATGCGTTTGTGGCCGGTGGGGTTGTTGCGGCACTATGGGCGGCCAATTTTGGTGTCTGCTTTTTTCTTGCACGTGTAGCCATTCAAAACGGAACTGTTCATTTTCCGCAATAGTTTCAAATTAAGACACTACCGCCGGGCGCAAATACTTGTCGTCCGGCCTTTTTTTTGCCAGACTGGCGGCGTGCGAAAAAGCCTTGTTCTGTTTTTAATCGCGCTGGCACTTTCTTCCGCGCGGGGCGCGGAACTCAAAATTGATTTTGGCGATTTTTCCGTCGGACAGACACCGACGAATTTTCACAATGCGCTGGCGGGCGGCGGCAAACCGGGGGAATGGAAAATCGTCATGGACGAAGTGCCGTCGGCGTTCGCCCCGCTGACGGGACAGACGCCGGAGTTCAACCGTCAGGGTGTGCTGGCGCAGACCAGCGATGACCCGACGGACGAGCGGTTCCCGATGCTGATTTACGACGGCGAAACGTTCAAGGATTTCAGGCTGACAACTCAATTTAAAATTGTCAGCGGCGGCGCGGAGCAGATGGCCGGAGTGGTGTTCCATTTTCAGGACGAAAAAAATTTCTACGTCGTTCGCGCCAGCGCGTTGGGACACAATCTGCGGTTTTACAAGGTGGTTCAGGGCATTCGTTCCGATCCCATCGGCCCGACCATGGATATTTCCACCGGCGTATGGCATACGCTAACGGTGCAGTGTCAGGGCAATCAGATCATCTGCCTGTTTGACGGCCATCTGGCAATGCCACCGCTGAATGACAGCTCGTTCGATGAAGGCAAAATCGGTTTCTGGACGAAGTCGGACGCGGTAAGTTATTTTTACGACACGAGCATCGATTACACGCCGCGCGTGCCGGCGGCGCAGACCCTGGTGCAAAGCATCATGCAAGAATATCCGCGCATTCTGGGACTGCGAATTTACACGCCCGACGACAAAGGCCAGCCGCGCATCATCGCCAGCAAGGATGAAACGGAAATCGGCCAGCCCGGCACGGACGCGGAAGAGGCCGCCATCACGAAGGGCACGGTTTCCTTTGGCCGGGGCAAAGGCACGGTGGTCCTCACCCTGCCCTTTCGCGACCGCAACGGCGATCCGATGGCCGCCGTGCGCGTACGGTTGAAATCCTTCCTTGGAGAAACCCAGGACACCGCCCTGACGCGCGCCATGATTATTCTCAAAGACATGCAGGCGCAGATTTTATCGAGCGCGGACCTGACCCAGTGAACCGCGCGGTCAAGGTTGCACAGGCGGGGACACTTCATCCGGTGATTTCACATCCGGCAAGGGTTCGGGTTCGACCCGGCGCGCGCCGCCAATCACGACAATGTCGCCATGGTCATTCGTGCCAAGCCGCGGGTGGGTGTTGATGTAATCGTAAATTTCCCGTTGCAGAACCGCGCCGTCGGGGCTGACGACGGCATAACTGAAAACCGCGCCGCCGCTTTGCCAGAGCACGTGCAAATTGGACAACTCGTCCAGTTGCGCCTCCGGCCGGCCAAACGAAACCATCCTGCCGAGCGCGATAACTTTGAACACGCGCGACGCCGATTCATTGCTAATCAGCGCATAGAGCCGCAGTTGCGAGCGCAGATAATTCGCCTGCTCCAAAGTGTAGGTGCGGACCTCCGGCGGCTGATTGCCCGCGCCGGCGGGCACGGGGACCCCAAACGTTTGCGACCAAAACTTCGCACCGTTGATCACGTCAAAGCTTTGCGGCGGGCTGGTGACTTCCGCACCCCAAGCCTTGATCCGAACGGTCGCGATGATGTGATAACGTCCCGATTGCGTCAGCACGAAATACGGCGCCAAATCCACGCGCTTGGTCGCGACTTCCGACGAGCCCAAGTCAAATTCCCCCTGCACCGGCACCTCGGCATTTTTGAGGACGATGAAACCGTCTGCCGACTCCACGTCAAACGTCAGCCAGTTCGTGTCCGTGCCCAGATGCAGCGACTGGCCGGAACGGTTCGTGATATGCACCGCCACCGGCAAGGATTCGCTCGGCAGAAATTGGTCCTGCTCCAGCGTCATCCCCACGTTGACCTGCGCCGATGCGCGGAAACACGCCAACAACACCAGACTAAAAATGGTCCACACACATTTCATTGGACGCTCAATACTCTAAACCGTCGCGCGCGTGTGGCAACTGCAAATGCACGCGCGGAAAGCAGCGTGACGCTGCACCCGATTAAAAAAACAGAAATTAAGACACGAATTGCACGAATTGAAAAACAGATCAGGGACGGTGACAGTCCTTGCGGACGGCCTCCAGGCCATTCCCAAATACGAATAACTTGCCCGGTGAAGGAACGCTTCACGGGGCGAGCAGAAATTCCGCCCGACAGAGAATTTTACTGGGGCAAAGTCGAAATCATGAAACCAAACGGGAGGAAAAGACCGCAGACAAAACGCCGCTTAATTTTTAATTCGTCGCGTTCGGCGGCAGCAGTTTGACGATGATGGGGCGGCTCACGTTTTTCAACCGCTCGCGCACCATGTCGGAGCGAAGGAGATCGCGCTCCTCGGCGGACAGTTTATCCGAAAGTTGTTTCTGCAAATGCGCCGGCTGCGTCGTCAAAAACAATTCGTCCACAAACGACCGTTCCGCGCCCGGAAACAAACCCAAGTCCACGCCCAGCCGCAGCAGCGACAGCAGATTCATCGTTTCCTTTGAGGAAATGCTGTGGGCGTTCGCCAAAATTCCGTAAGCACGACCGATATGGTTGTAAACGGTCTTTGGTTTTTTCTCCAAAAGCGTCTGCCGCGCGTTTTCCTCGTGCTCGATGATTTGCGCCAAAACTTTTTCGAGCCGCTCGACGATGACGGTTTCGGTCTCGCCAAGGGTCATCTGGTTGGAAACTTGAAAGACATTTCCGAGCGCTTCCGTACCTTCGCCGTAAAGTCCGCGCACGGCGAGGCCGAGCTTGTTGACGGATTGAACGATGGGATTGATTTGCTCGGCCAGCACGAGGCCGGGCAAATGCAGCATCGCGCTGACCCGGATGCCCGTGCCTAGATTCGTCGGGCACGCGGTCAGATAGCCGAGTTCGTCGTCGAAGGCGTAATCGAGTTTTTTCTCCAGTTCGGAATCCAGTTGATCAATCGCGTTCCACGCCTGGCGCAGTTGCAGGCCGGGCCGCAACGCCTGCATCCGCAAATGATCCTCCTCGTTGATCATCACGCAAAAGGTTTCCTCGCGGTTCAAAACCACGCCGCTGCCCGCGCTTTTCGCGGCGTGCTCGCGGCTGACGAGATGCCGCTCGACCAGAATCTGTTTGTCGAGCGCGCCGAGATTGTCCATCGCCTCGGAAAAGGCGTCCTGCATTGCCGGCAGACTTTCGACCGCCGGCCGGATCGTTTCCAAAACCTTCACGCGCTCCGGTTTTTTCGCCCAGCCGGGAAACGCCGCGCCCTTCAAATTGCGCGCCAGCCGCACACGGCTCGACATCACGATGCGGTCGTGCGGACCGTGACGACGCGCGGTCTCCGCCGGCAAAGAAAGAAATGCGTGCAGGTCTTTCATCGCGTCAAATTTGGCGGCGCCGGCAAACGCCCGCCGATCTGTTTAATTTCGTCGCGCAACGCAGCCGCCTGCTCGAAATCCTCCGCCTCAACCGCCTTGTTCAACTTCTTCTGCAACGTCTTCAGCCGGTCGGCATTGTCCCGCGACGCGCGCAGCGCTTCCGGCGCCTTGCCGGTGTGCCGCGTGCCCTTGTGCATGGTCTTGAGTAAACCCGCCAAACCTTCCGCAAACGCGCGGTAACACTCCGGGCAGCCGAGCCGTCCCGATTTTTTGAAATCCGTCTGCGAAAAACCGCAGCGCGGACATTTTGTTTCCACGCCGCCGCCGGCCTGCTCGATTTCCTGCGACGCGCCGAGGCCGAGCATCAAATCCGCCAGCGCGAAACCCGCCGGGTCGTTGACGCCCTTGGCTTTGGCACAATCCTCGCACAAATCCAGCTTCTGCATCTTGTCGCCCACGATTTGAGTCAGATGCACTGTCGCCGGCTTTTCCTTGCAAAGTGAGCATTGCATAACCTTATTTTAACACAATTGGCCGCTTGCGCCATTCAATTAGTTGCGTCAGGCGATGGCAAAGGATTTTTTTCAAGAAGATTTATCTGGTTCAATTGAACTGACACCGAGGCATTTCTTAATTGGTCCATACTGGCCGGCACCAGAGCAAAAGCAACGGGTGTCCAGTAACCGGCGCTTAATTCATCCGGAAAATCATTGGTGAAGGAATGAAAAGTGCCGATTGCATTGGTCGTTTGATAGGTGGAACAAATCAACGAAAATCCATTAAAATGGGCGGTGGTTGGATTTCCGATTTTCAGATGAACCAGGTAACCACCCTGATAGGGTTCGATACTTTCCGTGCTAATAAAAAGGTTCCCAAACGGCGTTTTCAACAAGCCAGACCCATTTCCATCCGGGCTAATTGAAACTGAATTATCTGCAAACTGGTAGGCGTAAAGTGTTGACCGAAGATTGTTAAGATTGGTTTGGGCGACCAAATTTTGATTCCAAATAAATTTAATAACATTGCTTTGATTGCTGGTGAGCGTATCAAGACTTACCATCTGATTTTGCAGTTCGGCAATACGCGGGTCATCATCTTTTTTTTTACAACCAACCAAAAAAACCATGAATAACAATGGAACCAGCATTTTATTCATGGAACAGAATCCGCCGCGGGATTTTTTGGGCGCAAGGAAATTCATTTAATTTCAAATCGGCTCGCCAGAGACATTGGTCAAGGCGTGGTAATCATCCACGAGTTTGCGCGTGAGTTTTCCCGGCTTGCCGCCGCCGATGACGCGACCGTCAATCTTCACCACCGGCACGATCTCCGCGCCTGTGCCGGTCAGAAAACATTCGTCCGCGTTGAACAAATCGTAGCGCGTCAGGTTCGGCTCGGAAACTTTCAGGCCGGTTGCCTGCGCCAGTTCGATGACCGTCTGCCGCGTGATGCCATAAAGCGCGCCCGCCGAGAGCGGCGGCGTGAACAGCGCGCCGTTTTTCACGATGAACAGATTGTCGCCCGTACATTCAGCCACGAAACCCTCCGCGTTGAGCATCACCGCCTCCTCGCAACCGCCGTTGTTCGCCTCGATTTTGGCGAGGATATTGTTGAGATAATTGAGCGATTTGATGGCCGGGTTGAGCGCGCTGTGCAGGTTGCGCACCGTCGGCACGGTGATGATGTCCAAGCCGCGCTGGTAAAATTCCGGAGGATAAAGCTGAATCTTGTCCGCGATGATGATGATGGACGGCTTCTTGCAACTGCGCGGATTCAAACCCAGCGTGCCCACGCCGCGCGTCACGACGAGACGGATATAGCCGTCGCGAAGTTTATTTTTCCGACAAGTCTCGACTGTCGTCTTCATCAATTCAGAATGCGACATTGGAATTTCAAGCAGAATCGCCTTTGCGGAAGAAAACAGCCGGTCAATGTGTTCCTTCAGTTTGAACACGCGGCCGTTGTAGGCGCGGATGCCCTCAAAAATTCCGTCGCCGTAAAGCAGGCCGTGATCGAACACGGAGACTTTTGCGTCACGCTCGTTACAGAATTTGCCGTCCAAGAAAATTTTCACTCGAAATTGAAGGCAGCGTATTTTAAAAGACGGGGCGAGGCAAACGTGAATTTGCGTGACAGCGCGGCTCGGAAGAATATATTGGCGCGCTCGACGACCCTATGGTCTAGCGGTTAGGACACCACCCTTTCACGGTGGTAGCCCGGGTTCGATTCCCGGTAGGGTCGCCACATACATATTACCGTAAAAGACCGGGTAACATCATCCCGGCGGGCGATTGCTGCAGCGGGATTGCAGCCGGGCTGCAGCGCCGCTGCAATGGCACGGCAGCGCGGCTGCAGGGTATCGGCGCCGTAGGCAAATTCCTGCTCTGGTTTACCACTCGCAAAATCCTCGCACCGGACGGTTGTTTCCACTAAAAGTATTTCGACGATGGACTGGCTCGACAAACTTTCCCGGTTCTGGCCGCATCTGGCCGCGGGCTTCGATTTTCTAGCCGCGCTGTTCGCGTCGATCCACGCCCTGCTCTACAAACGCGATTCGCGCGCGGCGACGCTCTGGCTGGGCATCATCTGGTTTCTGCCGCTGTTCGGACCGATTCTTTATCTGGCACTGGGCGTCAACCGCATCCGCCGCCGCGCCCTTTCGCTTGGCGTGCACAAAACTTTCAGCCGCCAGATTCCTGAAAATCTCGGTGAACCGCAACCCGCCGGCGCGGAACATCTTAAAATGCTCGCGCGCGTCGTGAGCCGGGTCGTCGGGCAACCGTTGACCGCCGGCAACAAAATCCAGCCGCTGGTCAACGGTGACGAAGCCTTTCCCGCCATGCTTGCGGCGATGGAAGCGGCGAAAACATCCATCACGCTCTGCACCTACATTTTTGACAATGACGAGAGCGGAAAAAAGTTCGTCGAGGCGCTCGGACGCGGGGTTGAACGCGGGGTCGCCGTCCGCGTCCTGATTGACGCCGCGGGCACGCGCTACTCTTGGCCGCCGATCACCCACAAATTACGGCACGCGAAAATCCGGTTTGCGAAATTTCTGCCGGCATCCTTGTTCACGCCATGGCGCGTGGCGACCATCAATCTCCGCGACCACCGCAAAATTCTGGTGGTTGACGGTCAAACGGCCTTCACCGGCGGCATGAACATCCGGCAGGGAAACGTGCTCGCCGCCAAACCGAAAGGCCCGGTGCAGGATTTACATTTTCGCGTTGAAGGCCCGCTCGTCCCACAATTGCAGGAGGCATTTGCCAATGATTGGGCGTTCAGCACCGGTGAAGTGCTCGACGGCAACCCCTGGTTTCCTGAATTGTCCGACTGCGGGAACGTCATTGCCCGCGCAATCCTGGACGGACCGGATGCGGATTTTGATAAACTGCGCCTGGCACTGCTCGCGGCGCTGGCCGAGGCGCAAACGTCCGTGCAAATCCTCACGCCATATTTTTTGCCGGACAGCGCGCTTGTCACCGTGCTGAATCTCGCGGCATTGCGCGGCGTGCGCGTGGACATCATCCTGCCCGCCAAAAACAATCTGCGGTTCGTGCATTGGGCGTCGCGGGCGATGTGGTGGCAGGTGCTGGAACGCGGCTGTCACGTCTGGCTCACGCCGCCACCGTTCGACCACTCGAAGCTGATGATCGTGGACGGCCACTGGGTTCTGATCGGCTCGGCCAACTGGGACGCGCGCAGCCTGCGGCTGAATTTTGAGTTAAACGTCGAGTGCTACGGACGCGATTTTGCAAACGAAATGGCAAAGGTCATCGAGAAAAAAATTTCCGCAGCGCACGAGGTGACTTTGTCCGAAGTGGACGGGCGTTCGCTGCCGACAAAATTACGCGATGCGGTCGCGCGTTTGTTCTCGCCGTATCTTTAACAAACCAACACCGGCACCGCGCAGCTTGATGCAGATTTGATCCCATCCTGCCGCCCATCACAAAATGATTCAAGTCGCCAGCAACCCGCGGCACGCGATTTGGAGTTTTTTTAAATTCGCCCTGGATTTCGCCTCGATGTAGCAGCGGATGAGCGGTTCAGTGCCGCTGGCGCGGAAGGCGACCCATTCGTTGTCCGGCAGCAAAAACTTGAAGCCGTCGGTGGTAATGAATTTTTCCACCTTGAACGCGCCGATGGTTTGCAGGCCGCCGCTGAGTTTTGCGAGCAACTCCTCCTTTTTTTCCGGCGCGAAACTGACGTTGATGCGGTCGGTGTAAAAATTTCCGATTTGTTTGGAGAGTTCGCGCAGAATTTGACCCAGCGATTTCTTTTCCGTCGCGACGAGTTCCGCCATGAGCAGACAGGCGAGAATGCCGTCTTTTTCCGGCACATGACCTTTCACGCTCAGGCCGCCGGATTCCTCGCCGCCGACGATGATGGGTTCGCGTTCCATCAACTCACCGATGTATTTGAAGCCGACGGGCGTTTCATAAACTTTGACGCCGAACAATTTCGCGACGGCGTCCACCTGATGGCTCGTGGGCACGGTGCGCACAACCGCGCCCGTCCAGCCGCGATTTTTCTTCAGATGATAAAGCGCCAGCGCGAGAACCTGATTGGGCGTCAGCCACGTTCCGTCCCGGTCCACAATTCCGAAACGGTCGGCGTCACCATCCGTGCCAAGACCGATATGCGCCACACCGCTGCGGACACATTGGCTGACGACGGCCATGTTCTCCGCATTCGGTTCGGGATGATGACCGCCGAACAACGGATTCAGTTCGTTATGGAAGAGCGTGACCTTCGCACCGGCGCTTTCGAGCAGCACGTCGAGATAGCCATGCGCCGTGCCGTAGCTGAAATCCACCGCGGCTTTCAACTTTGCCTTTTTAAGAACGGAAAATTCGATGAGCCGGTGAAGCTGTTTGAAATACGCCGGCTGCGGGTTGAACGTCCTGCATTCGAACGTGCCGATGACGGCGGCCTTGAAGGACCAATTTTGCGTTTGAAGCCGCACGATTTGCGCCTCGATTTGCGTCGTCACGTCGGGCGTGGCGGGCGCGCCATTGAACGTGGAAAATTTCAAGCCCTGATATTCAGGTGGATTATGGCTGGCGGTCATATTGATGCCGCCAATGGCCCGGAGATGACGGATGGCGTAAGCGATGACCGGCGTGGGCGTGTCGCGATCGCAAAGCAACGGTTGAATTCCATTCGCGACCAGAACCTCTGAAACCGCCAGGGCAAAATCACGCGCCAGAAAACGCGTGTCATGTCCGACAATCAAAACCGGTTTGCGCGCGTGAACCGGTGATTGGGGATTTTGAAGTTCGGATTTGAGATAATCCGCGACGCCCTGCGTGGCGAGCCGGACGTTGTCGAAAGTGAAATCCTGCGCGATGATGCCGCGCCAGCCGGAAGTGCCGAATTTGATTGAAGCCATGCGAACCGTCAGTTTTTCCAATCAAACGCCTTTTTCTTCAGCGCGTAAAGATAACCGACGAACAAAATCGCCAGAAACGAAATCATCGAAGCGAAAATCAGGTTGCGGGTCGCGTGATCGGCCAGCATATCGCGATAAACAACCGCCCACGGATAAAGAAACACGACTTCGATATCGAACAGGATGAACAGCATCGCCACGAGATGGAACTTCACCGAAAACCGCGAGCCGCCTTCGCCGATGGGATTGGCGCCGCATTCGTAGGCGGTATCCTTGGCCTTGGTGTGTTTGCCATATTTGCCGAGCAGGACCGAAAGAGCCAGCACGCTCACCGCGAAGCCGACGGCGGCAACGAGCAGCATGAGCACCGGAATGTATTGCGCGATTTGCGACTGTTCCATGCAGGGGAATTTAGAAACGGCGCGGAGAATTTGCAACAGCAATTACAAGTTGAGTCGCTGAAAAAAATCCGAGGCGCGGGCTGGAGAATTTCCATCAATTCCGTCAATGCTTTATTTTCTGAACAACCAAAGAATCAGGGTCAAAATCACGCTCACGATCAGGCAGGTGACAACCGGAAAATGAAAATTGATGCCGCCCCTGGAATAATTGATGTCGCCGGGCAGACGGCCAAACCAGCCTTTGCCCAGGCCGGACCACAGCAACGCGCCGACCGCCGCGATCAGCAAGCCGGCAACCACCAGTAATTTGCCCATTTCGTTCATCCGATTCCTTTATTAGAGCATTTCCATCAATTCTGTAGCGTGCATCTGCGGCCCCTATAGGTTAGCGGTGTTTTGGCTTTTGGCGGCGGTCCTTGCGGACGGACAGCGTGACGGTCTTTGCAGACGGCCACCACGGACAGCGCATCCTCCGTCGCTGAAGCTATGGCGGGACAAGGCGCGTCCCACACTCAGCGTTGCCAAAAACCAAAAACCCCCGCTCCGCATCGCTACATGATTTCTGTCAATGCTCCATCATTCGACATAAGATTCAACGCCAAATATATCGCGGGGTTCCCGTCTTGAGGCTTGCGCACGGGCGGAAGAGAAATTACCGTCAGAGCCGATGAAACTTGCTTTGGCGGTTTTGGTGTATGCGCTGATGGCGGCGATTTTGGGCACGGGAATTTTGATTTTGATGATGACGGGCAAACCGTGGCTGCTCATCGTGGCGTTCATCGGTTTCGTTGTCGCCTTTGGAAAAATTGGCTGCAAATCACACTGACGCACGCGGATTTTATTTTACGGGACGGCGAACTTCTGTTGCATCATTGAGAAAATCTGCGACGGACTCATGGTTGTCGTGTTCATCGCTCCAGCGAACATACCGGTCGCATAGGCCGTGGCCGTGGAAGTGCCCTGGACAATGTAAGCCTGATTGCCGTAATAAACGAAGCCGGTGCCGGGCAACGCCAGACTATCCCCGGACCAATCATTGGCATACGCGGCAAGTTGTCCCGGCTGTCCCAAGGCCGTCACGTCATGGACTCCGGGAGTCGCCCCCGGATACATGGGCGTGTCCACGGGCGGGTAGCTATTGCCCGCCGCCCCAAAAAACACAATGTTATCGGCAATCGCCGCCTGGATGATGCTGTCCAAAGCCGGATTGTCCCCGGGACCACCGAGACTCATATTTAGAACGGTTGCGCCACTGTCAACGGCGGCTTGAACGCCCAGCGCGACATTCCACGAGGTGGTGGTTGCGCTGCCGCCATAAACGTCCACCGGCTGGATTTGCACGGAACTGCCGCCACCGGACGCCTGCTGCGCAATTGCCCACAGCACCGAGTAGGCCATGGCCGTGCCGTGCGTGATGGCGGAGTTGTCGGGTGCGTCACCGGCAACGGAAATTTGCGGGAGGATGAATTTATCAAGCTGTGCGCCGAGCGATTGCACGTTCATGTCAATAAGCCCGACAATGACTTTGCCGGAAGCGGGAGGCGGATTGAGTGTCAGCGACAACGGCCCGACGGGTGCGGATGAAACGGCCTGCACCGAGGGTGGCGGGTCGAAGTAATCATTGTAATCCGCGTCCAGCACGTCGCTGTTATTCTGGAGTTGCGCAAGCGCGGCATCGGTTGCCGCCGCGTCACCAAATTGCAAACGGTAAAGACCGAGCTTGTCAAGACGGCCAACAACTTTAGCGCCGAGCGATTTCGCGAGGGCGTCAATGTCCGTGCCGGGCTTGACGCGGACGAGCAATTCGTTGGGAACGTGCCTGACGGATTTTCCGGCGCTGACCAGCCGGGTCGCATTTTGCATCACCGTGCGGAAAACGTAAAGCCGGGCCGGCGCATTGGTCCGCGGCACGAGCGCGAAACTCAAATCACCGAGCAACATTTTCAACGCGTCGCCGGACGGCAAGCCGTTGAATTTGGCGGAGACATTTCGTTCCAAACCCGGTTCGACATACACGCGCCAGCCGGCGGCGACGGCGATTTTTTCCAGCATCGGCCACAGCGCTTCACCACGAATGTCCGCGTCCACGCGGTCGGCGGTTTTGTACCAGACAAGTGAATTGGTATCCGCCGCGCGCCCGCTCAAGGCGAATGCCAGCAACAAACCCAAACAAAACCGATGCGGTCTGAACATTGTCTTGATAGACGCCTTGATAGTGCTTCCGGTTATTTTTTTGTTGTCACCGTTTTCACCCACGTTTGATTGTCGAGATACCAACGGATGGTTTCGCGGATGCCCTGCTCGAATTTATGAGCGGGCGTCCAGCCAAGCTCGCGCTGAATTTTCGCCGCGTCAATCGCGTAACGGCGGTCGTGACCGGCCCGGTCTTTGACAAAGGTGATGAGCCGGCGCGAATTGCCGCCAAGTTGCGGCGCGAACCCGTCAATCGTGTCGCAAATCAATTCGACAATGCGAAGATTCGCCCATTCGTTGTGGCCGCCAATATTGTAGGTCTCGCCAAGTTTGCCGCGACACAGAACGGTCCACAACGCCTCGGCATGATCACGAACGTAAAGCCAGTCGCGCACGTTCAGGCCGTCACCGTAAACCGGAATCGGCTTACGTGCGAGGACGTTTTGAATGATGACGGGGATTAATTTTTCCGGAAATTGATACGGGCCGTAGTTGTTCGAGCAATTCGTGATGACCGTCGGCAGACGGTAAGTGTGATGATACGCGCGCACGAGCATGTCACTCGATGCCTTGCTCGCGGAATACGGCGAGTTCGGCGCGTAAGGCGTCGTCTCGGTGAAAAGGCCGGTCGCACCAAGCGAGCCAAAAACCTCGTCGGTCGAAACGTGATGCAATTTTTTATCACCCGGATTTTTCCCCCAAAATCCGCGGCAGGCTTCAAGCAGATTGAACGTGCCGATGATGTTCGTGGAAATGAAATCGCCCGGCCCGGTTATCGAACGGTCCACGTGCGATTCCGCCGCGAGGTGCATGACATGCGTGATGGAGTGCCGCTCAACGACGCGCAACACGGCAGTCTTGTCGCGCAAATCCACCTTCTCAAAAATGTATTTTGGATGACTTGAAACTTTTTCCAGATTCTCCGGATGCCCGGCGTAAGCGAGGCAATCAAGGTTGACCAACTTCGCGACCTCCGCACGATCAATGACATGGTGAATCAAGTTCGAGCCAATGAAGCCCGCGCCACCGGTGATCAACAAGTTCATGGTTGAGAGTTGACGGTTGAGGGTTATTCCGGCTTCCAGTCCCGCAATGAATCTTCCAGCGCTTCGTTGACAGACCGGATTTTGACACCGGCAGCCAGCAACTTTGAAACGTCCATGACGCAGTTGGAACGCGGCGTTTTAGCCGCGACCTTGTAAAATTCCTCGTCGCTCGCCCAAAACTCAAAACGTCTGGCCGGATTAAGAATTTTTCCAATCAGTCCGACGACCTGCCGCGTCGTGACAAAACCCGGATTGGTCACGTTGTAAATGCCGAACGGCGCGCGCAATTTCAAAAGATCGAGGCAGGCGCGGACGAAATCAGCACGATGCGAAATGGAGTTCACGTTGTCATAAGCCTTCGCGTAACGCTGCACCTTGCTCAAATAGTTCCGCTCGTTGTCATACTCGTCGAACGGAATGCGCAACCGCCAGATATAAATTTGCCTGACTCCGGAGATCACTTCCTCGCCCAACGCTTTTGTGCCGCTGTAAAAACTGCACGGTGGATCGCGGAACGAAAAATTCGGCGTGTCCGTCTCGGTGAAGCCGTGGATTTTGTCCGGCGATTTTTCAACGAGCAAACGCAGTTCGGACCTGGTCAATCTTTTTTTCACGCGGGTTTTGCCACTCCTGACGATTTTTGCGCCGGAAAAAATGCAGCCGGACGAAACGTGTCCCCACGGAATTCCGGCTATCGCGCAGGCGTGGGCGATGGTTTGCGGCAACAAGGTATTTCCAGCGAGCGTGTCGGCCTTCGCAATTTCACAGGCGTCCACGTTTGGTTTGCCGGTGTAACCGGCGGCGTTGATGACGAACGACGGCTTTTTCGCCTTGAGAAACTTCAGCAACAAATCAAAGCGCGCGTAGTCAATCTGCTTTCGCGCCAGCGGAATAAAATTCATTTTGCGCCGCCGCATTTCCTTTGCGAACGCTTCACCGATGTAGCCGGACGCGCCGAGTAGAAGGATCATGATTTTGATTTTCGCAAACGTTTTGCCTCGGCGACAACCTCGGCAAGGTAATTGCGATATTCGCACCCGGGCATATTGGCGACGAGTCCGTCCAGTTGCGCGAGGGAAACAAAGTCCTGCCGGAACGCGGCCTCTTCGGGACAGCCGATCTTGATGCCCGCGCGTTTTTCTATCGTCTGCACATAGGCCGAGGCATCGTGCAGGCTGCTGCTCGTGCCGGCATCCAGCCAGGTAAAGCCGCGCGCCAGCCGCCACACCCGCAACGCGCCGCGCCGCAGATACGCGACATTCACATCCGTGATTTCCAGTTCACCGCGCGCCGACGGTTTCAGATTTATCGTGATGTCCACGACTTCGTTGTCGTAAAAGTAAAGTCCCGGCACGGCGTAATTGCTTTTCGGCGATTCCGGTTTTTCCTCAATCGAAATCGCGTGGCCGTCCGCGTCAAATTCAACCACGCCGTAGCGTTCCGGGTCGTGAACGTGATAACCAAAAATCACCGCGCCGCGCTTGAATTCCGTAAACGCGCGTTGAAACGTATCGCCGCCGGAAAAAATGTTGTCGCCGAGAATCAACGCCACCGCGTCCCTGCCGATAAACGATTCCGCGACGAGAAACGCCTGCGCAATTCCGGCAGGTTTCGGCTGCTCACGATATTCGATGGAAATGCCGAAGCGCGAGCCGTCGCCAAGCAATTGCTTGAAGCGTGGCAGATCGTACGGCGTGGAAATGAGGCACAACTCGCGGATGCCGCCCTCGATGAGCGTCGTTAGCGGATAATAAACCATCGGTTTGTCATAAACCGGCTGGAGCTGTTTGCTCGCGACCAGCGTAAGCGGATAGAGCCGCGAGCCGGCGCCGCCGGCGAGAATGATGCCTTTCATTTCCATCAGCGTAAAAAAAATTTAATGAAATGGAAAGCTGAAGTTCGCAAACAAAAAGGCCGCGATCGTTCTGAACGCGGCTATGGTTAGATCCAACTGGCTGCCTCAACCCGCCACTGCGCCTGCGGCGGCGGCTTTTTGATTGAAGAGGAGTTTTTCGTTATCGGTCGTGACAATGATCGGCTCGCCCTCGTGCAAATTGCCCTTGAGAATTTCCTCGGCCAGCGGGTCTTCAAGGAAACGCTCGACGGCGCGGCGCATCGGGCGCGCGCCATATTGCGGATCGTAACCTTTCTCCACCAAAAAGTCCTTCGCCTTTTCGTCGAGTTCCAGATGCAGGCTCCTGCGACGCAGCCGTTCGAGCACCTTCTCCACTTCCAAAGTCAAAATCTGGATGAGGTCGGGCTTCGTGAACGAGCGGAACACAATCACGTCGTCCAGCCGGTTTAAAAATTCCGGGCGGAATGTTTTTTTGGACTCCTCGAGAATCCGCTCGCGCATTTTTTCGTAAGTGCCTTCGTCCGTGATCGGCGAGAAACCGAGCGTGGACTGCTTTCGAATCGTGTCCGAACCAACATTCGAGGTCATCAGAATGATCGTGTTGCGGAAATTCACGACGTGGCCGGTGTTGTCGGTCAATTTCCCCTCCTCCAAAATTTGCAGGAGCAAATTCCACATGTCCGGGTGCGCCTTTTCGATTTCGTCGAACAGGACGACGGAATAGGGATTGCGACGGACTTTCTCCGTGAGTTGTCCGCCTTCCTCGTAGCCGACATAACCCGGGGGCGAGCCGATGAGTCGCGAGACATTGAATTTTTCCATGTATTCGCTCATGTCGAGATGAACGAGCGATTTCGCGTCGCCAAACATCTGCTCGGCGAGCGTTTTGGCCAGAAGTGTTTTGCCCACGCCAGTCGGACCGAGCAGCAAAAACGCGCCAATGGGACGTTTCGGGTCCTTCAAATCCGCGCGCGAACGGCGCAGCGCCTTGCAAATCGCCGAAACCCCTTCGCGCTGGCCGACGACCACTTTTTCCATTTCATTTTCGACCGACAACAAACGCTGCATCTCGTCCTGTCCCATGCGCTTGAGCGGAACACCCGTCCATTTTGAAACGACGTGCAAAATATCCTCTTCATCAACCACGATGCGTTTTTCCTCGCCCGCCGCGCGCCAGTTACGCAGGAGCATTTCGAGTTTGTCCTTCGCCTGTTTTTCCCTGTCGCGCATCTGCGCCGCGCCCTCGAAATCCTGATCTTTGATCGCGCGTTCCTTCCTGCCCTTGATGTCCTCGATCTCGGCTTCCATCGCTTTGACTTCGGGCGGACGCGTCATCATGCCGATGCGCGCGCGCGAACCGGCCTCGTCCAAAACATCAATCGCCTTGTCCGGTAAAAAGCGGTCGGTGATGTAACGGTCGGAAAGCTTCACGGAAGCTTCCACGGCCTTGTCCGTAAACTCGGTCTTGTGATGCTCTTCGTATTTGTGGCGCAAGCCGCGCAAAATTTCAATCGCGTCTTCAATTGAAGGCGCTTCAACCTTGACGGACTGAAAGCGGCGTTCGAGCGCGGCGTCTTTCTCGATATATTTGCGATATTCATTGAGTGTGGTCGCGCCGACGCATTGCATCTCACCGCGTGAAAGCGCGGGTTTGATGATGTTTGAAGCGTCCATGGTCCCTTCAGCCGAGCCGGCACCGACAATGGTGTGCAATTCGTCAATGAACAAGATGATGTTCTTCGAGCGGCGGATTTCGTCCATCACGGCTTTGATGCGCTCCTCAAACTGACCGCGATACTTCGTGCCCGCGACCATGAGCGCGAGATCAAGCGTGATGACGCGTTTGTTCAGCAAAATTTCCGGCACGTTGCCTTTCGCAATCTCCTGCGCGAGACCTTCGACGATGGCGGTTTTGCCAACGCCCGCTTCGCCGAGCAAAACCGGATTGTTTTTGGTACGGCGGCAAAGAATCTGAATGACGCGCTCGATTTCATTCTTGCGGCCGATGACCGGGTCCATGTCGCCTTTGCGCGCGATTTCCGTGAGGTCGCGGCCAAACGCCTTGAGCGCGGGCGTTTTGACTTCGCCTTTTTTCTCCGGCCCTTTATCGCCGGAAGCTGGAATGGACGATTCCTCGCCGGTGAAATTCGGGTCCAACTCCTTCAGAATTTCCTGCCGCGTCTGCTCAATGTCCACGTCAAGATTTTTCAGAACTTTCGCGGCCACGCCGTCGCCTTCACGCAACAGGCCAAGCAGAATATGTTCCGTGCCGACGTAAGTGTGATTGAGCGCCTTGGCTTCCCTGGAGGCGAGCGCGAGCACTTTTTTCACGCGCGGCGTATAGGGAATGTTGCCGATCATTTTCTGGTCGGGACCGGTGCCGACCTGTTTTTCTACTTCCATGCGGACGGTTTCGAGGTCGAGACCCATCTTTTGCAAGACGTTTACGGCGACACCCTGCCCCAGCTTGATCAGGCCGAGCAAAAGATGCTCCGTCCCGAGAAAATTGTGGTTGAACCGGTCGGCTTCCTTGCGCGCCAGCGCGAGCACCTGCTGCGCGCGCGGCGTAAAATTACTCATGGCTTCGTCGCTCATACTTGTTCTATTCTGCTACGAGTTGCCCGATTTGTCCAGTTTCTCGCTCAAAGAAAATGGCGGCAACGCCAAACCTCCAAATTGCAACGAGCGCGTGGAAACCGTAAATCAACTGTGTTCTTTTTAGTGCGGCGATAATCCTTGATGGAAATTCGCCATCCCGTTTTCATAAACGCATAATGACAACCGCACCAGAAGACCGGCAACCACTCATCTTCCCCCCGTCACTTCCAATAATTCCAATCCACATCGGGGAAAAGATTGTCGCGCGCCTCAATTTCGGCCAGCCATTTTTCGTCCACGCTCGTGGCGGTCAACTGGTCGTGTAGCGCAATGAAGCGGAGCAGATGGTCCTTCACGCGGCGGCGCGCGTAATCGGGACTCGTGCCCGCGCGCAAAATAAACGGCCAGTCGCTCGCCTGCGCCAGCAGCAGTTCGCGCGCGGTCTGTTGCAAGGCGCGCTTTTGCAGGGCGGTCGCTCTTTTTGAAAATTTTTTTGCCAGCCCGGTCATGCGTTCCTGCGCGATCTGCAGGTGCGGATAAATCCATTCGTTCTTCTCGTTCAGCCACGCGCGCAGATGACCTTCCTCGCCCCAGCTCGACGCGCCGGGCGTGGCGATCTGGTTGGTCGGATGGCGGTTCAGATATTCGCCCGGGGTGATGAGCGCGATGGTTTTCTGCTCGTTGAAAAGTTTGCGCGCAAAAAAATCGAGGAATTCCGGCCCTTCATACCACCAGTGGCCGAACAATTCCGCGTCATAGGGCGCGACGACCAACGGCGGGCGATCCAAAAGCCCGGCAAGCCTTTGAATTTGCGCGATGCGTTCGTTAAGAAAATGCGCCGCGTGTCCGCTCGCCGCCTGCAACGCCGCACCACGTTCGTAGATTTGTTTTTCGCCCGCACCGGTGATTTTGTAATATTTGATTCCCGTGAACCCACGATTTTCCGGCGACGGCAGGTGCGGTTTCACATAATCAAAATCGAGGTCGAAGCCGACGTCGCGGTAAAAGTCGCGGTAACGCGCGTCGCCAGGATAACCTTCGTGCTTGCTCCAGACCTGCCGCGATGAATCGAAGTCGCGCCCGAAGGCGGCGATGCCGTTGGGCGTGAAAATCGGAGCGAACGTGCCGTAGCGCGGGCGCGGTTTGGCGTGCAGCACACCGTGCGTGTCGAGGATGAACCAGCGGATATTTGCCTCCTGCAAAAACTCTTCGACGCCGGAAACATAGGCACATTCCGGCAGCCAGATGCCGCGCGGGTCATGTCCAAAGCAACTGCGATAATGATCGCGCGCGGTCAAAATCTGTGCGCGGACGGACGGCGGATGATTCGCGAGCAGCGGCAGCAGTCCATGCGTCGCGGCGGTTGTGACGATTTCGATGCGGCCTTCGTCCTGAAATTTTTTGAAGGCGCCGGTGAGATTGCCTTCGTAATGCCGCCACGTTTCGCGCGCCAGGGAAAATTTATGGTGATACATCCATGCGAGTTCGCGGAACGCGCGATCCCAGTGCGTGCGGTGGATTTCCTTTTCGGCCAGCTCGATAAGACTGTTGAGATGGCGTTCGTAACGTTCGCGCAGCAACGGATCGAGCAACATCGCGCAAAGCGCCGGCGAAAGTGAGAGTGTCAGTGGCGTGTCAATGCCGTCTCGACGCCAGCCTTCGAGAATTTGAATCAGCGGGACGTAGGTTTCGGTGACGGCCTCGAAGAGCCAGCTTTCCTCCAGAAATTTTTCATGTTCAGGATGGCGCACGAACGGCAGGTGCGCGTGCAGAACAATGGACAAATATCCTTGCATGGACAATGCGACTCAATTTTTTGCGCGCCGTTCAAATAATTTCAACGCGCCGCGCAAAGTGGAATTGAACGTGCGCAAACCGTCAAATGAAATCGCCGTTCACCCGTCAAACTTGTCCGAAATCCATTCCGCGACGGCCCTGGCCTTGACCAAAATGACGACGCCCAGCACAAACGGAACACCCAGCAGCACGCCGCACGAAGTTTGCAGCGACGTGTGATGCACGTTGGATTCGAGCCAATACAGGGCCAGTTCCACCACGCTGATGGCCATGAGCGCGGCGGCGATAAAGCGAACCAGCATCAAGGCTCCGCGTTCGGGCGCGTCCATAGGAATCGAACGTTTTAAAGATTTTCCGGCAGCGGCGCCTTGAGCGCAGGGTCTTGAGGATGCGCGCCGACATCGCCGAGATATTCGGTTTCGCGGCTGAATTTCAAGTCCGCCGCGCGCGCGTCTGTGCCGTCGGCGGAAACGGCCACGGCGGGCAAGTCGTATTTTCCATCCGGCAACGCGAAGCGAAAACTGAACGAGCCGTCGGAACGCAGTTTGATCCCATGTCCGCCAAGCGTGACTTTCGCGTCCGGCTCGGTCGCGCCATAGATGATCAATTCCGCGTTGACGTTGAACCAGAAATTCCCCGGTTGTTTCATTCCCCCAAACGGACTGGACAAGCTGGAGACGCTGAATTGCGATGCGCCCAGCGAGGAAATTTCATGCGCGAGCCGGCGGCGGATGAGTTCGGTGATTTCGAGTGAACCCATCCACACCCGGCGCACCTCGTCAATGTTCACGACTTTCGCCAGCGCCTGTTCCTGCTGCGGCGTCCAGGCTGTGAGCGGCGCGCCATTTACACGCGGCAATTCGGGGTGTCCGCTGCGCCGCAATTCTTCAACTGCCTGAGCGAGCGGAAGATTTTCGCGCAGGGCGGCCTTGATGATCTCCATCAATCGGGCGAATGGAAATTCAAACGGAATTGTGGCAAATTCCGCGTCGGCGTCTGCCGAAACGGCGTCGGGCGGCGTCACCGTTCCGCTCGAAACGGAAATGCGCATCCATTTGCCAACCGACGAATAGTAGCCGAGTTCGGCGGCGTAAGGATTTCCGGCGCGCTCGACGTGCGCGAACCAGTGGTTGGATTCGGGATGAACATGGATCTCATAGGCCGGGTGGCCCTCGATTTTGTTCGCGTAAATGCGCAGGACGAGATGGCCGTCCGCCGAACGCGCGTTGAGTTTCAACTGCTGTGCGCGCGTCAAATCCCAGTGCGCGTAAAGCCAGTGCGGATCACGTGCGGTGAGAAACAGCTTTTTCGTGCCGTAGGCTTCGGGCAATTCGACTCCGGGTGGATCAAAATGTTGCAACGGCGGCGTCGGACCGAGCGCGTATTTTTCGCCGGGGCCGCTGACTTTCAATGGCGCGGGCGCGTCGCCTTCGAGCAAAATCGGCGGAACTTCGATTTTTTTGCGGCGCATGTAAGTGCGGCGGACGGTCGTGGCGGCGTCAACCTTGGTTTTGCTTTCTGATCCGGCTGCGCGCCTGGGCTTCGGCAGAGCGGCGAGAGTTTCGACGGCGACGGCAATTTTTTCCGGTGGAGTTTCGCCGGTGCGACGCGGGCGCGCGACATGGGCGGAATCTTTTTTCTTTGTTGAAACGGATGCTGGCTTCGCTCTCATAACCGCAAATCCCTGTTTCTTGACAATGAATCCATTGCCGGAGCGTGAGTTTAAGGAAATGTCGCGCGGAACGCAACGGGAATTTCAGGTAAAATTTCCGCCGGAAACGCCGGCATTTTTTGCCCAAACAAGCTTGCCAGAGGCGCGCAGCGGTGTTTTTCTGTTTGTTGCAGCTTATGGCAACGATGAACCAAACCAAACCTAGCGGCACACCGACCACGGTTTTTGTGGTGGACGACGAGCCGATGTTGCTGGAACTGGCGGCGACGGTTCTCCAACCAGCGGGTTTTAACGTACGGACGTTTCTCGATCCGCAAGCGGCGCTGGCGGAATTTTCCGCCGCCAATCCCCGACCGGCAGTCTTGGTGACGGATTACGCCATGGGCACGATGAGCGGTCTGGATTTAATCCGCGAATGCCGACGGATTCAGCCGCAACAAAAAATTCTTTTGGTGAGCGGCACGGTCAACGAAAACATTTACGACGACGCGCCCGTCAAACCGGATCATTTTCTGGCCAAGCCTTATCAATCGCATGATCTCATCGCCCTGGTTCAATCGCTGGCGGCGGCTTGAAAAGCGGAGCAATTTACCGCGAAAAAAAATCACCGGACGCAATTATGGAAAAAATTTTCTGGGGTATCGGCGGCGGCCTGTTGGTTTTCGTGGCCGTCGTCGTGATCGTTGCAGGTTTTTTTCTTGATCCAATCGTGAAAAAGAGCGTGGAAACGGTCGGACCGAAAATCACCAAAACTTCCATCACGCTCGACGCGGTGGATTTATCGTTATTGACCGGCTCGGCCAAAGTCAAAGGTCTCGTCGTCGGCAACCCCGAAGGTTACAAAACGCCACAGGCCATCAGCGTCGGCACCATCAGTATCGGCGTGGATCCGTTCTCGGTTCTTTCGGATAAAATCATCATGCGCTCGGTCGTCGTCGAATCACCGGAAATCACGTTTGAAGGCGGACTCGGCGGCAACAATTTAAGCAAAATTCTTGATAACGTGAACGGCACAGCCCTAAAAGGCGGGCCGGTCTCGACCAACGCCGCCGGACAAGCCAAACCGGCAAAAAAAATCGAAGTGGACAATCTTCTCATCACCGGCGCAAAAGTCCATGTCCTGCTAACCGGGCTTGGTGGCAAGGAAACGACGCTTACTTTGCCGGAGATTCATCTGACAAATCTGGGCAAAGACACCGATGGCCTGACTGCCACCGATTTGACGCGTCGCGTACTCGGTGAAATCGTTTCCGCCACCGTCAAGGCCATCACGAGCAGTAGCGCGATCCTTGGCAGGGGCGCCGGCAGCGACCTGGACAAAATTGAAAATTTGTTCAAACACTGATTTCGCCGCGGGTTTATTTTTTAACGGTCGTATTTTTGCGTTGCCAGAGCAGCGATTTGTTTCTAGGCTGTCGTTGAAGCCCGTCAGTCGAAGTTATGTATTTCGGCGTTGATTATTATCCCGAGCAGTGGGTTTTCCCTTACGGCGGCTCCGCCGAAAATCCCGAGGCCGCCTGGGAACGCGACGCCACGCTCATGGCCAAAGCCGGCTTCAACGTCGTCCGCATCGGCGAATTTTCCTGGGGCATCTGCGAATCTGAAGAAGGCAAATACGATTTCCTCTGGCTGCGCCGCGTCATGGATGTGATGGGCGCGCATGGAATCAAAGTTGTTCTCGGCACGCCGACCGCCGCGCCACCGATTTGGCTCGGGCGCAAACATCCCGAAATTTTGCCGCTCGATGAAAGCGGTTTGACCAAGCACGAAGGCACGCGCCGCGCGGTTTGTCTGGCAAGCGACGTTTTTTGGGATTATTCCAAACGCATCGTCACCGCGATGGCCGAGTCGCTGGGCGATCATCCGCAGCTCATCGCGTGGCAGATTGACAGTGGCATCGGCGGGCATCAGACGGAATTTTCCTTCAACGCCGAATCGCGCAAAGAATGGCACTTGTGGCTCGAAGCCAAATACCAAACCATCGAACGGTTGAATGATTTGCTCGGTCTGCGTTACTGGGGTCAAATCGTCAAATCGTGGGATGAAGTGCCCATGCCGATGCACGCGCCCGCTATGCACAATCCCGCACTGTTGCTGGACTGGAACCGTTTTTGCAGCGACACCATCGTGCAGTTCGTCAAAATGCAGGCGGACGTTTTGCGGGAGCTTTCACCCGACCATCCCGTCACCGTGAACCTGCGCGCTCTCACGCGGAAGTTCGATCACTTCGACATGGCGGGTGTCGTGGATTTTGTTTCCGTCGAAAGCAACGCCGCCACCAAATCCAAATCCACCGATCTCGCGTGCGACATTGACATTCTGCGCTCGCTGAAAAAGTCGGACATCAAAACGCCCGACGATGATTGCGGCTTTTGGGTCATCGAACAAAAAGCCGGTCAGGTAAATTGGCAGGATGTGAATTCGCTCGTGCGCCCCGGCCTCGTCCGGCTGTTCACCTACCAGCTTATTTCGCGCGGCGCATGCGGCGTACTTTATTATCATTGGCGGCAGCCGCGCATCGGCAACGAAAAATTCTACGGCGCAGTTTTGCCGCATCACCTCGAAGGTAACGACCGCATCTTCAAGGAAATCAGCCAGATCGGCGAAGAATTGAAAATGCTTGCGCCCGCGATTAAGGACACGAAGGTTGTTTCCGAGGTCTGCATCCTTTACAGCCACGACAACGACTGGACTTTGCAACAGCCAATGCAGCCGAACAACTTTTTCAATCTGCGCGAGCACATTCAACTCATCTACAACGCGCTGCACGACCGCAACATTCAGGTGGATTTCGCGCGCCCGACGGAGGACTTATCCAAATACAAAATCGTCATCGCGCCGTCACTGCACCTGCTTGCCGCAGGCGAAGCCGACCGCCTGAAACTTTACGTCCAGAACGGCGGCACGCTCGTCGGCACGTTCAACACCGGCCTCGTCAACGAATACAGCATCGCACCCGACACGGGCTATCCAAATGACCTGACCGATTTGTTCGGGCTGGAAGTTTTGGAATTCGATTTATTGCCGCCCGGCGAGGAAAATCATCTCACCTTCAAAGGTGTTTTCCCGACGAGCCATTTGCACCCCGCAAAACTCTGGTGCGACATCATCGAGCCGAAGGGTTGCCAGATTCTGGCGAATTACGCGAAAGATTTTTATGCCGGACGCGCCGCCATGACTCTGAACTCCTTTGGCCTCGGCAAGGCCATTTACATCGGCACGATGAGTCACCAACATTTTTATCACGATCTCGTCACCTGGCTGCGCCAGACATGCAACCTGCATCCGCTGCTCAAAGTGCCGGAAAACGTTGAAGTCAGCATGCGGCAAAAGGAAGGCACGCGCGTTTTCTTTCTGCTCAACCACCAAAACTCGTTCGCGCGAATCCAATTTTACAAACCGATGCACGACTTTCTCACCGGCAACACTTTTTCCGGCAACTACGACATTCCGGCGCACGGCGTGCTTATCCTCGACGAACATCCCGAAACCAAAACCGCTGGCGTCACCGCCTGATTTTTTGTTTCCTATCCAGTGGTGAGTTTTCTCAACGCAACTTTTGCAACCCTCGCTCTGTCGAGTCTCGCGCTCGCGCTCTGGCAATGGCTCGCGGCGAAACGTTTTCCACTGCACCAACAAACCGCCGTCGCAAATTTTTCGCCGGCAATCACTTTGCTCAAATCGCTCAAAGGCTGCGACGACACCACCGCAGCCTCGCTCCAAAGCTGGCTCACGCAAAACTATTCCGGCCAGATTCAAATTCTTTTCGGCGTCACCGACGCCAACGACCCTGTTTGTAAAATCGTCGGGGAACTCCTTCAGAAAAATTCCAGTGGCAACGCGCAACTTGTCATTTGCAGCGAATCGCTCGGCGCGAACGCCAAAGTCTCCACGCTCATCCAGCTCGAACGGCTCGCCAAACACGGACTCATTCTCTTCAGTGACGCCGACGTTCGTGTGCCGCCGGATTTTCTCGCCAATTTTGTCGCGCCGCTGCGCAATTCCAAAATCGGTTTGGTGAATTGTTTTTACCGGCTCGCAAACCCGATAACAACCGCGATGCAATGGGAAGCCATTGCGATTAACGCCGATTTCTGGAGCATGGTTTTGCAGTCACAAACCTTGAAACCGCTCGATTTTGCGCTCGGCGCAGCGATCCTTATGCGCCGCACTGCACTTGCTCAAATCGGCGGCTTCACTGTGTTGGCAAATTGTCTGGCCGACGATTACCAACTCGGCCGTCGCATCGCCCAAAATGGTCATCGCATCGCGCTCTCTCCCGTCGTTGTGGAATGTTGGGACTCGCCAATGAATTGGAACACCGTCTGGAGACATCAGCTCCGCTGGGCGCGCACCATTCGCATCTGCCAGCCCCTGCCCTACTTTTTCAGCATTTTGTCCAACGCCACACTCTGGCCGTTGCTGTGGCTGGCAGCATCATTTTTTTCCGGAAAAATATTTTGCGTTTCGCTTGCCGCCGCGTGTCTGCTCATTCGCATTGCCCTCGCGCAAAATTTGCAACGCCGGTTCACGCCGGAACGCAATCTGGTTTCGCCATTCTGGCTCGTGCCCATAAAGGATTTGCTTCAAGCCGCGTTATGGTTCAGCGCATTCACTGGAAATGAAATTGAATGGCGCGGACAGTGGATGAAACTTCGTCGCGACGGAACTTTGGAGGATGGTGGGCGTTGAGGGACTCGAACCCACGACCTACTCGGTGTAAACGAGACGCGCTAACCGCTGCGCCAAACGCCCGACCGCGATCATTATTACAACCGCCGCCGTTTTGACAAACTTCAAATCTCGCCCTTGAAACCCTGCTGTCGCAACGCCTCAAATAGGACCAACGCAACGCAGTTTGACAAATTCAGCGAACGCGATTGCGCATTGTACATCGGAATCCGCAGCCAGTTTTCGCGATGCCTTTCCAAAAGTTGTTTTGGCAAACCCGCCGTCTCGCGTCCGAAAACCAGATAATCATCCGTCGAAAATTTCACTTCACTGTAAATTTTACCGCCGCCGGATTCAATGAACCACAAACGTGCGCTTGCCGGAATTTTTTCTGCAAACGCCTTCCAGTCTGCCCAGCGCTGCCATTTGACGTGTTGCCAGTAATCCATGCCCGCGCGTTTCAATTGCGGGTCGTTCAATTTGAAACCGAATGGCTCAATCAAATGTAAAACGGATTTTGTGGCGGCGCACAACCGCGCCACGTTGCCCGTGTTCGGCGGAATTTCCGGTTCAACGAGAACAACGTTCATAAAAAACCTTCCACAAAACCAACCCCTGCGCGGGCGCGGTCATGCCGGCCACACGGCGGTCGGCTTTCGTCAGCATCGTTTTGATTTCGTCCGGCGGAAATTTTCCGAGTCCGGCCTGCACGATTGTCCCGACAATGCCACGGCACATTTTGTAGAGAAAACCGTCGCCTTCGATGACGAAGGTAAATTGCGCGCCGGATTTTTTTACATCGCAACGCGTGAGCATACGCACGGTGGTTTCCTTTTTGTAGCCGGGGTTAGCCGCGAACGATTGAAAATCACGTTTGCCGACGAACAATTTCGCCGCCGCACGCATGAGCTTCAAATCCAGCCTGCGTGGAACGTGCCAAGCCGTTTTGCGAATCAATGGATTCATCGCCGCGTGATTCCAGACGAAATAGCGATACTGTTTTCCGCTCGCGTCAAATCGCGCGTGAAAATTCTCCCCGGCTCGCGCCGCCGAAACCACGCGGATGTCTTCCGGCAACCAGGCATTGATGGCGAGTGCGAGTTTGCGGACAGGCATTTTGGCTTCGGCGCGCGGCACTTCAAAATGGACGACCATGCCGAGCGCGTGGACACCGGTGTCCGTGCGACTGGAACTGTGCAATCGCGGTTTGCCCGGAAACAATTTCACCAGCGCTTCCTCGACGATCTGCTGGACGCCGGTGCCGGTTTTCTGCGCCTGCCAGCCCTCATAGTTTGAGCCATCGTAAGTGATGACGAGTTTGAACTTCAGTTTTTTCACGCAATCAAATCCCGTCCAAATAACTCTGCAACAAAATCGCCGCAGCCATTTTGTCCACTTTTTCTTTGCGTTTGTCGCGGCGAACTTTGCCTTGAATCAAAATGTTATTCGCCTGCGCACTCGTCAGCCGTTCGTCCCACATTTTGATGGGAACGATGATGGCCGTTTTTAAAACGCCGGCGAAGGTCTCCACTTTTTGCGCCGCCGGACCGTAACTGCCGTCCATGTTGCGCGGCAGGCCGATGAGGACGAGGTCAATTTCCTTTTCGAGCAGGATTTTTTTTAGCCGCGCCAGAAAACCTACGAACGGCTCGGTGGAAATAAATTCCAACGGCTGCGCGATAGTTTTTGTTTCGTCGCTCACCGCGACGCCGATGCGCTTGGTTCCGTGATCGAGGGCAAGAATTCTCATTGCGTGCATAGTTTTGCAACAAACGCCGAGCGTGGCGAGTCGATTTCAATTGTGTTTCAAAGAACGCTGGACAGAAACTGGATGGCAAAATAATGTCGCCTGCATGAAACGAGATTTGGTTGCCAATAACATTTACTGTCATGCAGTTGAAAAATTAACTGATACGCTTAAATGTTTAGCGACTCATCCCGGAGATGCACGCGAACGAATTGCCGCAGCTTATTTCTCATTCGGTCACTTGCGCGCTGAAGAATTTCCTGAACAATGCAGAAAAGATTGGGCGTGGATTAAAAAAGAGAGCACGAAGTTTGATCCTCTCTTTGACTATAAAGGCGACGTTTGGCGAAGTGGTGTTGAAAACACTATGAAGAACGTCAGGAAATCCACAGCTTCAAAAATTGCGAAAAAACTTTATGAGCTTTATTGGGCTGTGAGCAAGAATCAGCAATACGCCTAAAAACAATGCACAACTTGTTCCATTAGCTGCAAATTTTCCACGCGGCTAAATTTCTTTTTCCGGCGCGTGTTTCGTGGTTAAATTTTTCCGCGATGATTCAATACCTTGATTTGCTGCGGCACGTCCTCGAACACGGAAAATTCAAAGCCGACCGCACCGGCACCGGCACGTTTTCCGTTTTCGGCGCACAAACGCGGTTTGATTTGCGAAGAGATTTTCCTGTACTCACGACAAAAAAGCTACATTTGCGTTCCATCATCTACGAATTACTGTGGTTTCTTCGCGGAGACAGAAATGTCCGCTATTTGCAGGAAAATAAAGTGACTATTTGGGATGAATGGGCTGATGAAAAGGGTGATTTGGGGCCGGTCTATGGAAAGCAATGGCGAAATTGGGTGAAGACACAAAGTAGAGCCCGCAAGTCGTCTGATTCTTTGTCGAGCCAGGCGACGCTCTTCGATCTCGGAGAATCCAGCGGTGAAACAATTGTGACAGCAGCCGGGCCGCGCGTCCGAAGCAAGCATGGCATAGATCAAATTGCCACAGTAATCGAACAGATTAAAACAAACCCTGACAGCCGTAGGCTGATTGTTAGCGCCTGGAATGTTGCAGACATTGACAGCATGGCGTTGCCACCGTGCCACGCGCTGTTCCAATTTTACGTGAGCGAGGGCGAATTGAGCTGCCAGCTTTATCAGCGCAGCGCGGATATTTTCCTCGGCGCGCCGTTCAACATCGCCAGCTACGCGCTGCTCACGCTGATGGTCGCCCAAGTGTGCCGACTGAAGCCGGGCGATTTCATCCACACCTTCGGTGATTTGCACCTTTACGCGAATCACGTCGAGCAGGCGAAGCTGCAACTCTTACGCGAGCCGCGCCCGCTGCCACGGATGAAGTTGAATCCGGGGGTGAAAAACATTGACCACTTCAAGTTCGAGGATTTTGAACTGGTCGGTTACGATCCGCATCCGGCGATCAAGGCGCCGATTGCCGTGTAAGATGAACAATAAACATTTCAAGGCCATCGCCGCGATGTCGCAGAATCGTGTGATCGGCGCGGGCAATAAAATTCCGTGGCATTTGCCGGAGGATTTCAAGTGGTTCAAAAAAATGACGATGGGCAACGTGGTCGTCATGGGCCGCAAGACGTTTGAGGGCCTCGGCCAGCCGCTGCCGAGCCGCAAAAACATGGTGCTGACGCGGCATCCGCAACGACTCATCAAAAGGCATCCAGAGATTTTTGGCCAGTATCACGAATGGCGCGGCGGACGTTATCTCAAGCGCGCCTACCAGTTTCATTTCACAAAGCTGGGGGAAAAGCAGGAAACCGAGATTTTGATTTTCAATTCGCCGGACAAGTTGAATCCCGAAGAATTTCCGAATGATATTTTCATCTGCGGCGGCGCGGAAATTTACGCGCAGACATTGCCGCGTTGTTCCGACCTTTATCTCACACTCGTCAAACGCGAGCTGGAAGGCGGTGATGCGTTTTTCCCGCCGTTTGAAAACAAGTTTGAACTGGTTGAAGAAATCCGCGACACGCCGGAGTTTAAAATCCTGCATTATCGGCACAAATCACTGTTGAAATAAAACCGACGGGCCGTGTCCAGCCCGCCGGTTCGTGAATTGAATTTCCTGATTACTCCGTTTTCTGCGCTTCGTCGGCGGCGTCGAAGGCATGTTGCAACGCCACGAGGTCTTCGCCGGGCTTGAGCGAATCGAGGATTTTCTGCTCTTCCTTGAGTTGCTCGTCGCTATAGCTGGCGGCCTTGATGGACAGGCCGATGCGGCGTTCGCCCTTGTCGATTTTCACGACGCGCGCGCTCACGTCCTGGCCAACCTTGAGCACATTCTTGATTTTCTCCACGCGTTCCTCGCTGATTTGCGAAATGTGGACGAGACCGTCAATGTCGCTCTGCAAGCCCACAAACGCGCCGAAACTCGCGAGCTTCGTGACTTTGCCCTGAACGAGATCGCCGACTTTGTAAAGCTGTTCGATGTTCGCCCATGGGTCCTGGCCGAGTTGTTTCATGCCGAGCGCGATGCGCTGGTTCGGACGATCCACTTCGAGCACGGTGGCTTCAACTTCATCGCCTTTTTTCATGACTTCGCTCGGATGATTGATTTTGCGCGTCCATGACATGTCGGAAACATGGATCATCCCGTCTATGCCCTCTTCCAATTCCACAAACGCGCCATAGCTGGTGAGATTGCGCACCTTGCCTTTGACCCGCGACCCAACGGTGTATTTTTGCGCGGCGTTGTCCCACGGATTGCTTTCAAGCTGGCGGATACCGAGGGAAATTTTCTGTTCCTCGCGGTTAATTCCCAGAACCACCGCTTCAATTTCCTGATCCTGTTTCAAAACATCACTCGGTTTGGCGATGCGCTTCGTCCAGGAAAGTTCCGTGATGTGGATGAGTCCTTCGACGCCCGGCTCCAATTGCACAAACGCGCCGTAAGGCACAAGGCTGACGATTTTGCCTTTGACCCTGGCGCCGACCGGAAATTTCACTTCGATGCTGTCCCACGGATTGGCCAGCTTTTGTTTGAGGCCGAGACTGACGCGTTCCTTTTCCTTGTTCACGTCCAGCACGACTACATCAATTTCCTGGCCGACCTTGAGAAGTTCCGACGGATGCCCGATGCGGCCCCAGCTCATGTCCGTGATGTGGAGTAAACCGTCAATGCCGTTGAGGTCGATGAACGCGCCGAAATCCGTGATGTTCTTGACCGTGCCCTTGCGGATGTCGCCCGGTACCATCTCGCCGAGCAATTTGCCGCGCTTCTCATTGCGCTCGGCCTCGATCAATTCGCGGCGCGAGAGAACAATGTTCTGCCGCTCCTGATTGATTTTGACGACCTTGAATTCGTAGGAATTGCCGACGAACTGCGCGAGATTCTTCGGCGTCGTCACGTCAATCTGCGACGCGGGCAAAAACGCCTCGACACCGACGTTCACGACCAGCCCGCCCTTGACGATGGACTTGACCTTGCCGGTGATGATGCCGCCTTCGTTGCAAATCGTCAGAATCTTGTCCCAATTCTTTTTGAACTCCGCCTTCTCGTGCGAGAGGACGACCGTGCCTTCCTTGTTTTCGAGTTTCTCGATCAGCACATCAATTTCATCGCCGACCTTCAACGTGCCGGCGTCCACAAATTCATTCGTGGGAATGACGCCTTCGCTTTTATAGCCGATGTCCACCAAAACTTCCTTCGGGCGGACTTCGATGACTGTACCTTTGACAATTTCGCCCGCCGCAAAACGCATTGTGCTTTGCTTCATGGCTTCTTCCATCGTGAGCATAATTTTTCTGTATAATGAACTAAAGGAGGCTTGGTCGTCCGCTGAACCGGACTTGAAGACTCCATTGCCTAACTAACAAACGCTGCCGTGGCAACGGAGGTTAAAGGTTAGGTTGTTTGGTTGACTGTTTTTTCTCAGCCTCAATGAACATCCGCACACGCGGCGTTCCGGCAACGTGGAAAATAGGGAAAACGCGAAGAATGGCAAGTACAATTTTTAGGTTAAAAGTTCATTAAAGTGCTTCCTCATAAAATGACTATTTTGATCAATTTTTTCACCGATATACGCTTTCGCTTTACCCTTTTCCTTCGAGTAGTTGAGTAATCGTCGCAAATAACAAATCGCGCGACCAGAACCATCCTCAACATACCACTTGGCGGGCGCTTCTGATCTCACTGCTGGTCGAAGAATTAATGGCCAGCAATCAGGATATTTCTGACTGTGGCCTCATTACCTTGGACCGTTACATACTTATAGGTGTAATTCGTTGAAGGATATGCAACATCGAAAATTGCGTCACCGTCAATTAGCGATCCTTTATAGGGATAGTTTTTAAGAAAAACGACATTCCCTTGATTCAAACTTGAATTATCCAATTGAACTAAAATACCATCTGTAGTAATTGAAAGTGCTGTCCCCATAATAAAATAATCATCAGCCCATTGTGGTATTAATTTTACGCTGTCCTCGGAGTTAATCGGAAGTGTGAAATCGATGATTTTTCCTGAATCCACTTTTCTGAAAGGCATAATAGGTGCGAATTTCCAAGACGGATCATTAGTATTAACAGTAAATGGCATTAGCAGTTGAGAATGATAAAACTGTTCGACTGATGGACTTATTGTTTGTGCTTTAGCACAAAAACCTGTCATAAACCCAAGAATCAAAAATTGCCGTCTGATTTTCTCCATAAGTTTGACGTTATTTTGCGCCATCCATTTTTGTCGAGAATAATTCCTTTTCCAAGCTCATGACAAATTTCCGAAGCCTCGCATCTTTTGCCAGTTTGAATGCGCGGCGACATTCCTTCAATGCCAATTCCGGCTGGCCGGTTTTGAGAAAGCTGCTCGCCAGCCACACCCGCGCCATCGCTTCATAATTTTTGTCAAGGCCAAGCCGGATTGCCTTCTGATAATTCGGAATCGCCTTTGCCTCGCGGCTGTTGTTGTCGTGAAATAGACCAAGTTCGTAAATCGCCAGCGCCTTTCCACGTTTGCCTGAAGCCGTTTCAGCCGCGCATTGCAATTGTTTCAATGACCGGCGTTTCATTTTCAATTTTTCACAAAATCCCGCTCCTTCAACCAGAACAAACAATCGTTCGCCCACGGATGCGGATGCGTGAACGGCGGCTTGTCCACCAGCCCCATGCCGTGTCCGCCCTTCTGGTAAACGTGCAAATCAAACGGCACATGATTTTTCCGTAGTGCCTCGGCAAACATCAACGTATTCTCCATCGGCACGACATTGTCCTCAAACGTCGTCCAGAGAAAACACGGCGGCGTGTTCGTCGTCACCTGCAATTCATTGGAAAGTCCTGTTACCAGTTTTGGCGACGGATTTTTGCCCAGCAGATTATCTTTCGACCCTTGATGTGCAAACTCGCCCATCGTGATGACCGCGTAACACAAAATTCCAATGTCCGGTCGTGAACTTTGTCTTTCAATCGGATCGTCCGAGTTCATGTTGCCGGAATCAAAATGAGTCATCAGCGTGGAAGCCAGATGCCCGCCCGCCGATGATCCCATGATGCCGACGCGGTGCGGATCAATCTTGAACTCGTCCGCGTGTGCGCGCACCCAGCGCATCGCGCGTGCGGCGTCCTGCAACATCACCGGATGCCGGTAGCCGTTCGAACCAAGCCGGTATTTCAACACGAAGCAAGTAACGCCATGTTGATTGAGCCAAAGCGCGTAATCGTTACCTTCATGCGGCGCGAGGTGCGCGTAACCGCCGCCGGGACAAATCACCATCGCCGCACCCGTGGCATTTGTCGTGTCCGGCAAATACGGCGTGAGCGTCGGGATGTCGTTAGTTGTATTGCCGAGCGCGCCGGGCGCGCCATTGGGCCAGAGTGGAATGGGGTTTTGCATTTCTGCGCGGGATAAAATGAGCGATGAAAGTAAAATTGCCGGGACGGAAAACATTTTCATGTTGCATGCAAACGCTCGCTAAAATTTGGTTTGGCGTCAACGTGGAAGTTCAAGTCGCTTCGGCATTTCGCGCGACAAAAATTAACTTCATGATAAATTATTTTTCATGTTTGAACTCGTCGCGCCTTACAAACCCGCCGGTGACCAACCGCAAGCCATTGCGAAGCTGACTGACGGCATTGTTTCCGGCGCGAAACATCAAACGCTGCTCGGCGTCACCGGTTCGGGAAAAACCTTCACCGTCGCGAACGTCATCAAAAACGTGGACAAACCGACGCTCGTCATTTCGCACAACAAAACGCTTGCGGCGCAACTCTACGCCGAGTTTAAAAGTTTTTTTCCGCAAAACGCCGTCGAATACTTCGTCAGCTACTTCGATTATTACCAGCCCGAAGCCTACATTCCGCGCACCGACACGTTCATCGAAAAAGATTCTAGCCGCAACGAGGAAATCGAGCGGCTACGACTCTCGACCATGAGTTCGCTATTTTCGCGGCGCGACGTGATTGTCGTCGCCAGCGTCTCGTGCATTTACGGTATCGGCAGCCGCGAAGATTACGAGGAAATGATCATTCCGATTCGCATTGGCGGCGGCATTTCACGCGAACAATTCCTCACGCGCCTTGTGGATTTGCAATACGAACGCAATGACATCACGTTTGAGCGTGGAAATTTTCGCGTCCGCGGCGACACCATTGAAGTGCGCCCCGCCGGACGCGAAGACGGATTGCGAATCGAATTTTTCGGCGAGGAAATTGAGCGGCTCACGCGCTTCGAGCCGCTGACGGGAAGCAAAATCGAATTGCTCGACGCCATCGTCGTTTTTCCCGCGAAACAATTCGTCACGACGAACAATAAAATGAAGCGCGCGATCCTCACGATTCGCGAGGAACTCGGCCATCGCATCGCGGAATTTGAGAGGCACGGCAAATTGCTGGAAGCGCAGCGAATTAAAATGCGCACCGAATTCGATTTGGAAATGATGGAAGAAATGGGGGTCTGTTCCGGCATTGAAAACTATTCGCGCCACATCGCCAATCGTGCGCCCGGCTCGCCGCCCGGCACGCTCTTTGATTTTTTCCCGGACGATTATCTGCTCGTGATTGACGAATCGCACGCGACCGTACCACAAATCGGCGGGATGTTTGAGGGTGACCGCTCCCGCAAAACCGTTCTGGTCGAACACGGTTTTCGGCTGCCGAGCGCGCTCGACAACCGTCCGCTGAATTTTCTGGAATTCCAGGCGATGCAAAATCAGACGATTTACGTCAGCGCCACGCCCGCCAAACGCGAAATCGGCTGGTCGCAGGGCCAAATCGTCGAACTCGTTGTGCGCCCGACCGGGCTGGTTGATCCAAAAATCACGCTCAAGCCGCTCAAAGGCCAGATTGACGATCTCATCGAGGAAGCGCGCAAGCGCGCCGACATAAAGGAACGCGTTCTCGTCACGACGCTGACGAAGCGGACGGCGGAAGAATTGACGGATTACCTACGTGACATCGGTGTGAACGTCCGGTATTTGCACAGCGAAATTGACGCGATTGAACGCGTGGAAATTTTACGTTCGCTGCGAAAAGGCGAATTCGACGTGCTAGTCGGAATCAATTTGCTCCGCGAAGGATTGGATTTGCCGGAAGTTTCGCTCGTCGCGATTCTCGACGCGGATAAGGAAGGTTTTCTGCGCAGCGAAACGAGTTTGATCCAGACCGCTGGCCGCGCCGCGCGCCATTTGAACGGCGAAGTGATCCTTTACGCCGACGTGATGACGCAAAGCATCCAGAAATTTCTCGCCGTCACAAAATATCGCCGCGAAAAACAGATCGCCTACAACGCGGAACACCACATCACACCTCGCAGCGTCGTCCGCGCCGTCGAAGAAAGCCTAGCGACTTACGAATCCGACCGCAAAGAGGCCGATGCCGTCTTGCGCGAAGGCAGCACGGACATTGACATCACTTCGACAATCCAGGAACTCGAAACCGAAATGCTCAAGGCCGCCGAGGATTTGAAATTTGAAAAAGCCGCGCTGCTCCGTGACCAGATCAAGGAACTCAAACACATGATGGACGGCACAAAATTGGAAGCGAAGCCGGTAAGTTATCGGAAATCAAAACGCGCGCGGAAATAGGAATATTTTTGTTTTCAATTTCAATGCAATGAATTAATAATGACATATGGCTGTTAGGTCATTTATATTTGTTGTCCTACTCGCTCATCCAAAGACTCAATTTGCCGTCTTCAATCAATTTTGTTCTGATTTTTTGAAAGTTGCACCACATGCAGTGCTAATTGAACCAAATAATTTAAAAGTTTCTGCGGAGGCTCACTTGGATACAGTCAAAGCAGTTGAAGGCCACATGATGTTTCATTCAGATGCTTATTTTGGAAAACCATGGGAACAATTTGAGCAAGCGCAAATCAAACGGAATAAATAATCTTCCATCAGCTTTCCACCAAAAGCCATTACTTCATTTCGTCGGATTCGCTCCTTTGACGCGCATTTGAATCGAATACAGTGACCTGCTCGCCGTGATGAAAAGTGTCTTGTGATCCTTGCCGCCGAAGCAGACGTTGCCCGACCATTTTTCATTCACGTCAATGTGGTCAATCTGTTTTCCGGTCTTGTCGAAGACAGTCACGCCGTGACCGGTCAGATAAAGATTCCCATCTTCGTCAATCGTCATGCCGTCCGAACCCAACGTGCAGATGAAGGTTTTATTCGTTAACGTGCCGTCGGGCTGGATGTCATAACGCCATGTTGGACCGCCGTTGATATCCGAAACAAAAAGATTTCTGCCGTCGGGCGTGCCGGTGATGCCATTCGGCTTTTTCAAATCGTCCGTCACGCGCATAAGTTTTTTCCGGTCGGGCGAAAGGTAAAACACCTCTTCGCTAGCCAGCGCCATCGCGGTATGATCCCACCATGTGCGGCGGTAAAAAGGGTCGGTGAGATATATCGCGCCGTTGGGCGCGACCCAGACGTCGTTCGGACCGTTAAGGTATTTGCCCTGATAATCTTTGATGAGCACGGTCACTTTTTTGTCGGGCGCGATTGACCAAAGTTCGTTGTGTTCGTCGGCGCACGCGATCAAGTTGCCCTTCGCGTCAAAATACATTCCGTTGGCGTGGCCGGACGGCTGCAAAAAAGTGGAAAGTTTTCCGTCCACGCTCCATTTCATGATGCGATTGTTCGGCTGGTCAACAAAAAATATATTGCCTGCCTGGTCGCAAGTCGGGCCTTCGGTAAAGGCAAAATCGCCGGCAAGTTTTTCGAGTTTCGCACCGGGCGCAACGACGCTTTCCGCCGCGAGCGGAAAATTTGCCGCGACCAATAAAATCATTCCGACAATTAAAAGCAATTTCTTGGGAATCATGTGAATGATTTACACCAACGGAAAATTTTAGGCGAACGAAAACGCGGCGGAAACTCCACCGGTTGAATGCCGTTTTGGCCCTTGTTTTCCGGCGCAAACTGGCGCAGCATGAGGAAAGTTTTTTTGCGTGCGATCATGCAAGCCGAACCGAAAAAAATTCTGAAATTTCTGCAAAGCTGGGTCATAAACACCGCTGCGGTGTTTGTGGCGGTCCTGACCGTTCCAGGAATTCGCTTTAGAGACAACAGCATCATCGAACCGCTGATTACCGCGTTCGTGCTCGGCATTCTCAACGCCTTCGTCCGTCCAATTTTGATTTTTTTTGCGCTGCCGCTGCTGATTTTCACGCTTGGCCTTTTCATGCTCGTCATCAATGCGCTGCTGCTCTGTTTGGTAAGCTGGCTGATGCATGGTTATTTTCAAGTGGATTCGTTCGGCTCGGCCTTTCTCGGAGCAATCGTCATCAGCATCGTGTCCATCGGACTGAATATTCTGACCGGCAACATGCGTGCCGGCATCAAAATCCGGCGCCGCCCGACGCCGCCACCCAAAAAATCCGATGATGATGACGGCCCGGTGATTGACGTTTGAAACTTCAAACCGACTTGTAAGCCGCGTGTAATGTCTGAATTCCCCGCGCGCGAAACTCCTGCTCGAAATCCGTGAGTAATTCCGCCAGTCCCGCCGGTGTTTCAATTTTTTGAAATTCCTTGCCCGCGCCAAATACCCCGGTCATTTGCGCGAAATAATCCGTGTCGTCCGTCCGCAAAAAAACCACGCCGCCGGGCGCAAGCGCAGCGCGGACGAGTTTTGGAAATCGTTCGTTGATGAGCCGGTGCTTGCGGTGCTTTTTCTTGGGCCATGGATCTGGAAAATAAATGTGCAACACGGACGCCGAGCGCGGCGGCAAAAGATATTGCAAAAAATAGGACGACTCGATGCGCATGCCGCGTAGATTCGTCAGCCCCGCGCGACGGCCTTTGCGATTCAACTTGCTGAGGCGACCGAGCAATCGCTCAACGCCGATAAAATTCTTTTCAGGATTTTGCCGCGCGTATTCGACGAGGAACGAAGCATCGCCGCAGCCGAGTTCGACTTCGAGCGGCTGCGGCTTCGGAAAAAGTTGCGCCAAATCAAGCCGTTCAACAATGGAGCGCAATTCGACAATCATCGTCGGCGAAGCGTCCACCATGTTTTGAAGACGTCAAATGGAAATTAATTCTCGCGGCGGTTCAATGCCAGCCCGGCATATTGCGGGGAATCCGATCTTTGGATCAAATTTTCAAAACGCCGCGCGCGCTCCTGCACGACAGCGCAGGGATGGTTTACCTGCCCCGGTGCATTCCAGAGAATGTAAAACTCGAAATCACTCGGCGAACGGCCATGGGCACGTTCAAAAGCCTCGACGCGCGTGTGCATGATTTGCCGCGCTGCGGCGAGCGCTGCGTGCGCATTGCTTGGATCGCCGCCGGGCCAGAATTCCGGTTTGATCTGGTAGCGCGAGATTTCGCCGGCGGTGCCCACCGCATAGTCGTTGTCACCGCTTTCAATCATCGAAAGCGCCACCCAGCGATCCATCGCAGAAGCGTTCAGGGCTAGGCTTAATGCAGCCACACAGAAGCAAGTCAGGAATTTCATTCACAGCTCCTTTTTTACGTCTTTTTAGGTCTTTTTACTCTAATTGTTACAACAATTTCAACTATTTGTGCCAATTCAACCCCAATGGTCGGGGCGGTGAGATTCGAACTCACGACCTCTTGTACCCGAAACAAGCGCGCTACCAGGCTACGCTACGCCCCGTCAATGGGCTAAATAGTTTGCCACATTTGGCACAAATGGCAACTACGATTTTTTTGCCTAAGTGGTTGGCGCAGAACGAACTTTTTGCCCGGCAAAGAAGTTGCTGACTTAAGTTTCCTGCGGCAAACTCTGTTCGCATGGCCGAAGCAGCTGTCCATTCCTTGCGCTTGAACCGTCTTGAATCGAGACGGTTGGCGTTGGCATTGGCCTTGTCGCTGATGGCACATTTATTCGCGTGGGGGGGTTACGAATTTGGCGAAAAACTCGGCCTCTGGCAACCGTGGCATTGGCCAGCCTGGCTGCATCGTTTGGAAAAAATAAAACCGCCGCCGGTGGTGCAAAATTCCGAAGAACCGCTGGAATTTGTGACCGTTGACCAGCCTTCGACTGAAATACCGAAAAACGCGAAGTATTATTCCAGCCAAAATTCCATCGCGGCAAACCCGGACGCGAATCGCGATACCGAAAAACCGAAATTGAATGGAAGACAAACCGACGCGCCGATGACAGAAAATGTTTTGCGCCCGCAATTTTCCAAGTCGCAATCCGGGGCTGAAAAACAAGAGGCGAATGACCAAAAGGAAAATTCCGAGACAAAACCATCTTTAAGCGTAGGTGATTTGATTATGGGAAAACCAAATGACTCTCAGCAGCCATACCGCCCGCGCACACTAAATCAAGCGCGCGCGATGATGGCAAACCAGACGCCGGGCGTGCAACTGCGTCAGGATGGCGGTACTCATCGGCATTCGTTCGTGCCATCGTTTGATGTGAAGCAGACCCAGTTTGGCGATTACGATGCCGCAATCTATGATGCCATGCAACAATACTGGGACGACGAATTGGATCAAATTAACTATGACGGTTATGAAAGCGGCAAGGTGGTCTTGCAATTTCACTTGAATTATGATGGCCGTATCACTGATATGAAAGTTTTGGAAAGCACGGTGGGAGAAACCATGACACTGATGTGTGAATTGGCCGTTCTCCGGCCCGCACCATACGCGCCCTGGCCGAGTGATATGCGTCGCATGATTGGCGACAATTACCGTGAAACTCTGATCACGTTTTATTATTATTGAAACAGCGCCGTACGTTGCGGCTGAAAAAAATTTATGAGCGAACTTATTTACATTTTACTGGGACTGACTTCGGTCGTTGGGCTGGCGTTCATCGTCGAGCGCGGGCTGGCCTTGCGCTGGTCAAAAGTCGTGCCGCCGGAAATCACCAACGCGCTCACTGCGCGCAAAACGCGTGAAGACACTGAAAATCTCTGCCGCAACTGCCAACAAAAATCTTCGCCGCTCGGACGCCTGCTGCTCCTCGCTTCAGAACATCTCGACTGGCCGAAAGCCGACAATGTGGACGCGCTGCAAACCGCCGCACGCCATGAAATCGTCCGGCTCGAACGCGGTTTGGTTGTATTGGAAATCATCGTCGGCATTGCGCCGTTACTTGGGCTCGTCGGCACGATTGCGGGCATGATGACGCTCTTCGGCGACATCGGCGTGGCAGGTCTGAACGACGCGGGGCGGCTGGCCAAAGGCATCGCGCTGATCCTGAATGCGACGTTGATCGGCCTGCTCATCGCCATTCCATCCCTCATTGCGTGGAGTTATTTCAGCAAAAAAATCGAGGTGTTCGCCGTCGAAATGGAAGCACTCTGCGATGATTTCATCCGGCAACAGTACGACCGGAAAAACGTGGAGAAGAAATCCTGACCATGCGATTTCTCGTGCGTAAACGGCGGACGGCACCGGCGGTCATCATCGTAGCACTGATTGACGTGCTCATTGTGCTGGTGATTTTTTTGCTGGTCACAACAACGTTCAAACAGCAGTCGGCTCTGAAACTCGCGCTGCCGGAATCGTCGCAGGCAAAAAAAGCCGGCGCGAACGAAAATCCGCCGCTCGTCGTGAGCATTGATGCGAACGGAATTTATTATTTGGACAAATTGCCGAAGACGTTCGAACAAATGCAGGAGGAACTGATATCTCAAGCCGCCAAAAATCCAAAACTCGTGCTGGCCATCGCCGCGGACGAAAAGGCGCCATGGGGGAAAATCGTGAAGGTGCGGGACGCGGCGGCAAAAGCAAACATCAAGTCACTGGTTGCCTTCACGAAGGAGACCGGCAAGCCGTAGTTCACGCGCTTCATTTCAACAGCTCTTCCGCGATTTGCACCGCGTTGAGCGCCGCGCCTTTAAGGAGTTGATCGCCGCTTACCCAAAACGCGAGACCATTGTCCAGCGCGCAATCCTTGCGGATGCGGCCGACTTCGCAATTGTATTTCTCGGAAGTGAAAAGCGGCATCGGATATTTTTGGTTTTCCGGTTCGTCCACGAGATCGAGACCGGGCGCTTTTTTCAAAACCGTGCGCGCGGCTTCTACGCTCACGGGTTTTTCAAATTCCGCGCTCACGGCGACCGAATGCGAGCGATAAACCGGCACGCGCACGCATGTCACGCTCGCGCGGAACTCCGGGTGGTGCATGATTTTGCGGCCTTCGTTTTCCATCTTCATTTCTTCCTTCGTGTAGCCGGTTGGCAAAAATGAATCCACCTGCGGCAGCACATTGAACGCGATTTGATGCGGGAAAACTTGTTTGGTCGCGGATTTGCCGGCGACGCTTTCTTCAACTTGCCGCTTCAATTCTTCAATCGCCTTCGCGCCCGCGCCGGAAACGGCCTGATAGCTCGACGCGAAAATTCTTTTTACGCCAAACGCCTGATGCAGCGGATACAACGCCATGAGCGTAATCGCCGTGGTGCAATTCGGATTGGCGATGATGCCTTGGTGCCACTTTACGTCGGCGGCGTTGATTTCTGGAATCACCAGCGGCACGGAATCGTCCATGCGCAACGCGCTGGAATTGTCCACGACCACGCAACCGGCTTTGGCCGCGATGGGCGCGAATTCCTTTGAAATACCGCCGCCTGCGCTGAACAGCGCGATGTCAATTCCCGCAAACGAATCCTTAGTCAGTTCCTGAACCGTGATGTCCACGCCGCAAAATTTGAGTTTCTTGCCGGCCGAACGCGACGACGCGAGCAGCGTCAATTTGGCCGCCGGAAAATTGCGTTTCTCCAGTGTCTTGATCATTTCAATACCAACCGCGCCGGTCGCGCCGACTACGGTCACATGGGGATTCCGGTTCATAAAAGGTATGGAATGTACCAGAAACTAAGTTCGCGTCAATCACGCCGGCAAACGCACAACGCATTTTCTTTTGCTTTCTGATTGACCGGCATTGCCGGTTGTGACGAAATAGTAGTCTAAATCTTTTCAGATGCCGAAAATTTCAGCCAGAAACGGAAACAACCCGCAGGCGGGCACGACGAAATATGACGCGCACCACAAAGTGCTGTCGCAAACCTACGGCGCGTTCGCGGATTTGCGCCGTGAACTTTCCGACTCGAAGGAAACCGTCGGCGGGCGCGAGGACATTCTGCGCAGCTTTGCGACCTGTCCTGATTCGCAGCGCGCGTGGCTGTTGCTCGAGGATTATTTTGAAAAACTCTCGCTTTCACGCAAGGATTTTCCCGACACGAACTGGTGGCCGCGACTGTTGAACGCGCAAGGCAAAACGCGATTGGAGGAACTCGCGTTTTTGTTTCTGCGCGCAAAGCGCTCCGTGCCGCCGGAATTGCAGGCGCATGCCAGCCTCGACCGTTTCGCCAGGGCCGAGGAAGCGGAGCAGGAAGTCAATCTGGTCAGGGAACTGGAAAACTGGCTCGCGCCGCCCGTACTGCCGCTGTTGGACACGCCGCGCGCCACGCTCCGGGTTTTGTGCAAACCGCAACCGGACGGGGATGAACCGTCGCGCCATCGCCTCGCGGTGCAATTTCTTTTGTCGCGTCCGCGCACGGGCGAAAAGGCACGCACCTTGCGCGAAATGATTGACCTCGTCGTTCGTGCCACGCACGAGCAAGAACTTTTTCCACCCGCCGACTGGGAATTCATTCAATGGATTGCCGACACGCATCGCCATCGCAACGATGGCGCGGACACGCTCGTTTTATCCGACGCCGAATTACTCCAGTGGCTTGCGCGTTGGGGCCATACTTCGCGCCTCGAATGCGACGGCCGGCCGCTGCAATTTCACGGGCAGGTTGTCGCATTCACGCCGCATCTGGAAAATGGCGACCAGGAACTCTCCTTCACGCATCGCGTTGGGCTACCGAATGGCGAAAATCATTCCATCGCCGGCGCAAAATTCTTCAATCTTCAGCCGCCGCTCGCGTTGGTCGGCCACACATTTTATCTGTTGCGCAACGCGCCGCCGTCACGGGTGCTGAAATACCTGGCAAACAAACCGTCCGTGCCCATTCGCAAACTGAGTCACCGGCTGCTGCTGCATTTGCGCAGGACGCAATCGAATCACGGCGTGGACTGGGAACAGCTTTGCGTCACACATCCGGCGTCACCGCAGTTCGTCTTTGAATTGCTTGATGACACGGTGCGCTTGCGCTTGCTCGCCAAAAGCCAGCGCGACCAGAGCGTTTGGTTTTGGAACGGCAACGAGTGGGTTGCTAACGACTCAAAGAAACGTCCGGCGGACAAACCCGAAATTCTTGATGACCCGCGACTCGAACCGGCGACACAGTGGCTGCGCAGGCTTGATTGGTTCACGCCTGAACCCGGTTTGTGGACCGGCGACGCGAACGAAAATTTTCTCGGTTCGCTCGCGACTGCGTGGGCGGAACGTCCGAAGGAAGTTGAATTTCTCGGTAACGCGGCGTTTCACCGTTTGTTCCTGCAACCCCGCCAACTCAAGCCGAAACTCATCGTCAAAGGCAGCGGCATTGACTGGCTTTCCGTTTCCGCCGAGTGGGAAGCCGAAGGCCTTAAACTTTCTAAGGCAGATTTGGAACGGCTCGCCGCCGCGACCGGCCGCTTCGTCAAACTGCCGAATTCCGGCTGGGTCGAACTCGACACTGCCGCCGTTCAAGGCGCGCACGAAGCGATGGCCGACATGGGCGTGGACGGTTTGATTGCCGTTCCGCAAAAAGTCGGTATGCAAAACGTCGCGCATTTGGACGAGGATGAGTTTTCGCGTTTCGCCGATTCGCCGGAAGCGCGGGCGTTGCGCGAACGCGTCTCCGAATTCAAAGGTGTTCCATCCGCCGACCTGCCGAAAGGTTTGAAGGCGGAATTGCGTCCGTATCAAAAGGACGGCTTCGATTTTCTCGCGCACCTCGTTCAAATTAAACTCGGCGGCATTCTCGCCGACGATATGGGCCTTGGCAAAACTTTGCAGACGCTGACATGGCTGGCATGGCTAAAGGAACGCAACCGTAAAAATCCGAAACCGTCGCTCGTCATTTGCCCGGCATCGGTGCTGCATAACTGGCGGCGCGAGGCGGAAAAATTCACACCGGATTTGAAAGTGCTTGTGCTCGAAAGTGGCGCGGCGCGGCACAATTTGCGGAAACAAATTCCGCAGAATGATCTCATCGTCACGAATTACGCGCTACTGCGGCGCGATCTGGAAGAGTTGCAAAAATTTGCGTTTCGCACGGTGATTTTGGACGAGGCGCAATTCATCAAAAATCCCGGCGCGCAGGTCACGCAATCGGTGAAGCAGTTGAAATGCGAACACAAACTCGCGCTCACCGGCACGCCGCTCGAAAATCGTCTACTGGATTTATGGAGCATTGTAGATTTCATCCAGCCCGGCTATCTCGGCAATCAGGAACATTTTCTCGAAACCTACGAACCGCGCGGCGAAAATGCCGAATCCGGGCAACGCATCGCGCGCCGCCGGCTCTCGGCAAAATTGCGTCCGCTGTTGTTGCGCCGCTTGAAAAAACACGTCGCGAAGGATTTACCCGACCGCATCGAGGAGCGCCGCGATTGTCCGCTCGGCGATGAGCAGCGAAAACTTTATCTGGCCGAACTTCGCCGCAGCCGCGATCAAGTCATGCGCGCGGTCGAGCAGCAGGGTCTCAACAAAAGTAAAATGCACGTGCTGGCCGCGCTTACGCGCTTACGCCAGGTTTGCTGCCATCCATCGCTCGTCGGCAGCGACACCGCGTCTGGCAAAACCGAAACGCTTTTTGAATTGCTCGACCCGCTGATTTCCGAGGGACAAAAGGTCCTGGTCTTCAGCCAGTTTGTGCAGATGCTTCATTTGCTCGAAAAAGAATGTCAGACGCGGCAAATCAAAACGCACATTCTCACCGGCCAGACCAAGGACCGGCAGCAGGTCGTCAACGTATTTCAGAGCGACACGGGAGCGTGTGTTTTTCTTTTGAGTTTGCGCGCGGCGGGTACAGGATTGAATCTGACCAACGCCAGCTACGTCGTACTTTATGATCCGTGGTGGAATCCGGCAGTCGAGGCACAGGCCATTGACCGTTCGCACCGCATCGGCCAGACGCAGACGGTGAATGCCTACCGGCTCATCGCGCCCGGCACGGTTGAGGAAAAAATCTGGGAATTGCAACAAAGCAAGGCGCAAACGATTGCTGACGTGCTGGGTGAGGAAGGTTTCGCGCGCAGCCTCACGGCAACGGATCTGGAATATCTATTCTCGGAAGATTAGTCGTCATCCCCAACTTTCACCGCCCAGGCTGGATATGAAACTTGCGAACCTTTCGTCGCGCGCCACAAAATGCGATTGAACAAATCTTCCGGACATTGATCTTCCTTGTCGAGTGGCAGTTTCGCGGAAACAAAAGCATCGTAACGCAAAACCGAATCGGAAATTTTCCTGGGTTCAGGGTTCATTTCGTCTAACGGCACGTTGTTCGTCACGGCGTCGAATGCGGTGAAGTCCGGCGTGTTTGTGAAGCAATCAAACATTGGCGTGGCTGTCGCGTCCATTTGGTTCATCGGCGGCAAACCGAGCATCAATTCCATCGTGCGCAACAAACTGGTTTGATTGTATTGCGTGTTCACCACCGCATCGCGTTTTGTGTAGGCGCTGGCAACATAGGCGGTCGTGCGATAGCCGCTGACATGATCCCACCCGTTCTGAGGATCGTCCTCCACCGCAAAAATGCACGTGTTCGTCCAAAATTTCGAGTGGCTCACAGCTTCGACAATTTGTCCAACGGCAAGATCGTTGTCTGCCGCCTGCGCTTCGGGCGTGGGCGAACCGGATTTCGTTCCGCTCGTGTGATCGTTCGGCAGCCAGAAGATGATGAGGTTCGGCAAATTATCCGCCGCTTCAAATTGCTTCAGGTCTTTGATGAATTGCGCGGCGCGCCACACGTCCGGCACGGCTAAATCCCAGCCGATCGTGTTCGTTATGATGTATGGCCGCAAGGCTTCGATATCCGGCTCGCACGAGTATTCAATTGTGTTTGAGCCACTCATGAAATCGCGGTAGCAGTCGAGAAAATTGACTTTATCTTTGCGTGTGGAATCCTTCCATTGCTTTTTGTCGGTGGTAAATTCGCCGAAATCCGCGACCGTTTTCCCGTGCGACAGCGCGTCGTTCCAGATGAAACCCGCCGGTGAATACGCCAGCGCATCCTCGCCGCCTTCGCCGAAACCGCCCGCCGGATAACTGCGCGGCCAGCCCGCAAACTCACGTTCTAAATAATCCGTGGCGAACCCGCTGTCCGTCCATTGATGGCCGTCCGCGCTCAAAATGCTGCAACAGTAAGTGTTGTCGAGCAGGCAAAAATCGCGCACGAGCTTGTGCTGGTTCGGCGTGACGCGCTCGTCGAATACGCATAAATCCGCGTCGCCGTTTCCCTCGCTCACGTCACCGAGTACCTGATCGTAGGTGCGGTTTTCTTTGATGACGTAAATGACATGCGAAAAAACGCTCGGTTCGCCGACACGTTCGGGAACAGGTTTTGCAATCTCATTTTCGCGCGGCGGCAATTTCGCCTGCGCCAAAAGCGGATAACGTAAATCCGCCAGGGCCGTTTGCGTGAAGGCCGCCAGTTCTTTTGTCAATGGAACCGGAACCAGCGAAAGTGAACCGTAATACTGCAGTGTGTTGAAACCCAAGCCGTTGCCCGATCCCCTTTTGGCCTTTTCCATTTTTGCGCCGATGCTTTTAATGTTGGCGACGTATATCTTTTTCTGCTTCGCGTCGAATGCAATTGCACCCGGAAACCAGCCTACGGGAATCAGCCCGAGTAATTTTGATTCGCCCGGTTCAAAGCGCGAAACAGAAATCAAACCAAGAAATCGCGAGGTGGTCTCGAATTGAAAAACGGCGACGGCGTTCTGTGTGCCGTTGCAGACGAAAAGTGTTTCTCCCGATTTGTCGAATGCCAGCGCGTTTGGCTGCGCCCCGAACAAATCCGCCGGATTTTCCCGCGCGCAAATCGTTTCCACAATTTTGTCCGTGCGCGTGTCAATCACGCTCAACGTGTCGCTGCCTGCGTTCGCGACAACGACGAGTTTCCCGTTCGGCGACAACGCCAGCGCGCAGGCGTGTTGGCCGGTCAAAATTTCGGATTGATTGGTGCCATCAAGGTCAATCACCGAAACCGAGCCTTCGCTGGCAATGCTGCGGGTGTCCACCCGGACTTTCGTCCCCCGCCCCGCCGGGCCCGCCAGATTGTTCGCGTACGGCCGCCGGCCGCCCCAGTTGCTGACGTAAATTTTGTTTTTGCAAAGCACCACGTCGAACGGCGCGACGCCTACGTTCCACATGCGTAAAATTTTTCCGGTTGCGGCATTGAGTTCGAGCAATTGATTGGAGAGGTTGCCGGCTACATAAATTTTCTTGCCGTCGCACGAAACGGCAATGCCTGCGGGAATTTCGCTCGTGCGACTTAACCCGGTCACCGCTGGCAGCGCGATGGAAAACAGCGGTGAAACTTTTTGATCCCGGTTGACGGCAAAAACTTTGATATCGCCGTTCACATTCGAAAGATAAATGTGCGAACCATCCGGTGAAAACGCGAGGCCGGTGAAACTCAATTGCGCCCTTTCGTCCGGGTTCAAAATTCCTTCGGCGATTGGTTTTTCCTCCTGTGCTTTATCCGTTGGAAACGGAACGCGTTGTGAAATTTTCCCGGTTGTCGGATCAACGACAATCAGTTCGTGCGTGAGTCCGGAGGTCACGAGAATTCTTTTGTTGGGACTCAACGCGAGCGCGTTCGGCCGGATGTGTGGCAGTTCGACCTGAATTCCCGCCGGCGTGATCAATTGGTTGACCGGCGTTTCAAAACCGTTCGTTTGGCAGCCAACCGTTTCAGTCGTGGCGCCAAAGTCGGCGGCAAACATTTGGTTCGCGGAAAAATAAAAATTGAGAGCGGCAAGCGCGATCACTCCGGGCCGGACAAAGATTTTACTTTTCATTTTCGCAAAGCATGGGCGGAATGCGTCACCGTGCGCAAGTCACGTTGCGGTGAAATTTCAAGCCGCTGCCGGATCGAGCCGCTTGTCATGCGCAAGATAATTGCGCACATAATCGGCCACGGCTTTTTCAAGCGTTGTTACCGGCGCTTTGTAACCGGCGGCGCGCAGGCGCGAAATGTCCGCTTGCGTGAAATACTGATATTTGTCGCTGATGCTTTCCGGCATTTCGATGAATTCAATTTTCGGTTTTTTGTTAAGCGCGGCGAAAACCGAATTCGCCAGATCAATCCACGTCCGCGCTTCACCGCTGCCGATGTTGAAAAGTCCGCCGGCTTTTTTGTTCGCAGCCAGGTGCAATGTCATTGCCGCCGCGTCCTTCACATAAAGAAAATCGCGCTTCTGTTCGCCATTGTTGTAATCCTTGCGGTAGCTCTTGAATAATCGGATGACACCTTCGCTTTGCACTTGCGCGAAACTTTTGTGTACAAGCGAACGCATGTCGGCCTTGTGATCTTCGTTCGGGCCGAAGACGTTGAAATATTTCAGGCCGGCAATTTTGTTCAGAAACCCGGCGCGCCTCGCATATAAATCAAAAAGCTGCTTCGAGTAACCATACATATTTAGCGGACGTAGTGCGTCGAGCTTGGAATCGTCGTCTTCCATGCCCGCCGAACCGTCGCCGTAAGTCGCGGCGGATGACGCATAAACAAACCGCGTTTTGTTTGCCAGCGACCAGACGGCAAGGTCCTTGGTGAATTCGTAATTGTTGCGGATGAGATGACTCGCGTCCTTTTCGGTTGTGACCGAACACGCGCCCATGTGCAAAACCAGATCAAATTTTCCCAATGCGCCGGTTTGCAAACGCGACAGCAGCGCCTCGGCCTCGACGTAATCGGCGAAACGCAGCGGCGTGAGGTTGCGCCATTTTTCGTTCGTGCCGAGGATGTCACAGACAACAATGTTCTCGCAGCCGCGCCGGTTCAACGCCCAGACCAACGCGCTGCCGATAAATCCGGCGCCGCCGGTGACGAGCACGCGCGAATTTGAAAAATCGTTCGGTTTCATATCACCACCCCAGCACGTGCGCAAATATCAGCGGTGCGACGATGGTGGCGTCTGATTCGATGATGTATTTCGGCGTCTTCACGCCAAGTTTGCCCCAGGTGATTTTTTCGTTCGGCACTGCGCCGGAATAGCTGCCGTAGCTCGTCGTCGAATCGCTGATCTGGCAGAAGTAACCCCAGAGCGGTACGCCGGTGCGCCCCAAATCCTGATGCAGCATCGGCACGACGCAGATCGGGAAATCGCCCGCGATGCCGCCGCCAATCTGGAACATGCCGAGCGGACTTTTCTGGGTCGTGCGCGTGTAAAATTCCGCGAGCCACGTCATGTATTCGATGCCGGTGCGGACGGTGTGGACGTTCTTCAAGTCGCCGCGGATGACGGCGGCAGCATACATGTTGCCGAGCGTCGCG
>JBEKBA010000004.1:0-59075 GCA_050015635.1 Verrucomicrobiota bacterium | reverse complement strand
CTTGCAGCTTGTGATCGGCGTGTTTAAACGCCGCCGGTGCCTGATTTTTAGACCGGTATTGGGCACTCCGCCAAGCGTTGTATTTGTCATCCACATGCTGATCAATTTCTCGGACTTGCGTGACAAGTTTGCGGAGCGCCCGCAGGTGTGCGTCGCGGCTGTCCACCTTTTTTTCGAGGATGACACGGTCAAAACGCTCGCGCGGCGGATCGGCTAGTAGTTTTTCCGCCAACGCGATGTGTTCCTTGCCGGCGAAACCGAGGCTGTAAATGATTTTGCGGATTTCAGTTTCGGCGGCCTCAATGCGTTTGGAAATCTCCACTTCCTGTTCGCGCGTCAGCAACGCCACCTGCCCCATCTGCTTCAGATACATCCGCACCGGATCGTCGAGAATGTCGAGCCGTGACGTGTCGTCTTCCTCGGTTTCAGGAGTTTTGACACGATCCACCTCCGCCTGATCCACGATTTCGATGTCGAGGCTGCGCAGTTTGGCAAAAACCTCGTCCAATTTCTCCGGCGTGACTTCATTTTCCGGCAATACGTCGTTGATGTCGTTGTAGGTTAGACGCCCCTGTTCCTGCGCAAGCCGGACCAATTCCTTGATTTTTTCCGCGAGTTCGGAGGTCGAGCCGTTTTGCAAAACGCCATTGGCGGATTTAGGGACGGATTGAAGAGGCGCTGCCAATGAAGCCGCAGATTCACGCTTTCCTTTTTTCAGGCGCGCATTCGCGTCGGTTTTGCGAACCTTCGATTTTGGCATACAACTTAAAACTTCCGGCCACAACCGAAAGCGGGCGGGAATATGTGAATCCCGTGTAAATTCGTCAAGCGGCGAAACATCATGGCACAATCATTTTTCCGGCGCAAAATAAATCCCGCTGCCTTTCAGATTTTCCAGAATCATTTCCACTGTGCGCTCGACCGCGCCCAAGTTTTCGCGGACGACTTTCAGCGCATTGCGGCCCAGTTCCGCGCGCAGTTTTTCGTCCGCCAGCAATTCGCCGAGTACTTTCTCCAATTCTTCCGGGCCTCGCACTTGAAGCGCGCCGCCTTGCCGAAGAAAGTTCCGTGTGACATCCCCAAAATTTTGCATGTTCGGTCCGAACACCATCGGCTTACCCAACGCGCCCGGCTCAATCGGGTTTTGCCCGCCGGTGGCCGTCAGACTTTTGCCGACGAATACTACTGTCGCACATTCGTAGAAAAATTTCAACTCGCCCGTCGTGTTGACCAACAAACATTCCACTTCACCCGCGCGCAATTGCGTGCGTGCGGAAATTTCATTGCGATAAACAAACTTCACGCCGAGTTCTCGTAATTGCTGCCCGACTTCCCTGCACCGCTCAAAATGCCGCGGCACAAGCACGAGAAAGAGTTTCGGAAACCGCGCGCGCAACCGCCGTGCTGCGTCCGCTAGAATTTTTTCCTCGCCGTCATGCGTGCTGCCGGCGACCAAAATTTGTGCGTCCGCCGGAACGTCAAGTTGGCGCAGGATCGCGCCCACATCAAACGGATGCCGTTCATCCAGTTTCGCCGCGTCAAATTTCAAATTGCCGACGGTGCGAATGGCACCGGCGCGGCAACCGATCTCGCGCAGACGCGCCGCGTCCTCTTCGTTTTGCGCGCCGATGCCGGTGAATGACGCGAACAGCGGTCCGAACAGAAAGCTAAATTTTTTGTAGCGCGGAAATGAGCGTGCAGACATTCGCGCGTTGACCAGAAACAGGGGAATGCCAAGTTGATTCGCGCGCCAGATGAAATTCGGCCAGATTTCCGCTTCAACAAGCACAATGGCTTTGGGATGAATGACGGCCAGCGCGCGGGCGACGGATTTCCGCAGGTCAACCGGATAATAAATTTTGCTGACATGCGTTGGCAATCGGCGTTGCAATTCGGCCATGCCGGTCGTCGTGGTCGTGGACACGACGATTTTGAGGTTTGGCAAACGCGGTTCCAGCGCGCGGATGAACTGCGTGCAAAGATTGACTTCGCCGACGCTGACGGCGTGCAGCCAGAGCACCTGACGGTTGGTGAGTGCCTGCTTGAGTTTACGGTCATAATGTCCGAAACGCTCCGGAAAACCTGCCAGCCAGTTGCCGCGCCGCCACATTCGCACAAAATAATACGGTGAAGACAGCCAGAAAAAAATCGCGAACAGGATGTTGTAAAGTGTGCGCACTCTGATTTCAAAATTGAACAGGCTTCACTGTTCCGAAAAACGGCGTCACGCGCAAAGAAAATGTTTCCGTCGGTTCATTTTCCGCCGCGAAAGAAAACCAGCCACACGACGGTCAGCATCGGCAACAGAAATGGCAGCGTGAATTTCAAAATAAAACTGAAAAAAGTCGGCGTGCGGATCTTCTGCTGGTCGGCGATGGCTTTGACCATGAAATTCGGCCCGTTGCCAACGTACGTCGCCGCACCGAAAAACACCGCGCCGACACTGATGGCCGAAACGACCGGGGCATTGTGAGCCAGCAGTTCGGAAATTTCCTTTGCGCCGGTCGTTCCAAAAAGCGCGCTCAAGAAACCGAGATATGTCGGCGCATTATCAAGCACACTAGACAAACCGCCCGCGCCCCAGAAAAAAATTCCCGGCGACGGATTCGCGCCGAGGATTTCTTGCGCGTTCTGATTCAACCAGTCGAGCGCGGGTATCATCGTCGCGAAAATTCCGGCGAATAAAATGGCGACTTCCGAAACCGGGTGAAAATTGAAATGGTTCACCGCGTGGACGGATTTTTTGGTCGTGAAATACGAGCCGAGTGCGGCGGCAAGCATCAACGTTTCGCGTACAAAAATTACCTTCACAAAAACCGCGCCGAGAATGGCGGCCAGGAAAAATAAATTTGGCAGTCCGTCAAACTTCCAGACTTCATGCGCCGTTGCTTTTTCACGAATTGCCTGCGGCGTGCGGACAAAATTGATCTTGTCCACAACGTAAAACAGCGCGAGCAGAATGCCAACGCCGGTTGCCCACATCGGCCAGCAATTTTTTGCCACCCACCAAAACGGCACGCCCTGCAGATAACCAAGAAATAGCGGCGGATCGCCGATGGGCGTGAGGCAGCCACCGACATTGGCAACGATGAAAATGAAGAAAGCGATGTGATGTGGGGTGATTCGATATTGGTTCATCCGAATCCACGGGCGAATCAAAAGCATCGCCGCGCCGGTCGTGCCTAAAAAATTTGCGGTGATGGCGCCCAGCAGCAGAAAAATTACGTTCGCCCGCGGCGTGGCTTTGCCTTTGACGCTGATGTGAATGCCGCCGGAAACGACAAAAAGCGAGCCGATGAGCGCGATAAAACTGACGTATTCGTGCGCGGCGTGCAGGATTTTTCCCGGTGCCTGCAACCAAAAAAAATAATAGCCGAGCGTAATGATACCAAGTCCGAAGGAAATTTTCGCGTAATGCCGCAGCCACCAATTCGCCGCGAGCAGCGGCCCGATGGCGATTGCGGCGAGCAACAGCGCGAAAGGCAGAGTCATCCATGGATTGGGTGCAATCATGCAGGCAAGATTGCGCGAGCCGGTGAAAAAGGGTCAAACTAAAATGGCGCTTTCATTTTTTGCCGATTTGCCCGCTTGACGGAAAATAAAACCGCTGCAAAGTTTACAGCGCTTGGCGCAAAACGCATCGTCGTCAGCGGCAGGCAAATTGTTCGCTGACATCGCCAGAACTCCCGCCGTGCAATCCCTTGCGCGGCGACTGGAGAATGGCGGAGCATCGTCTTGCGCCGGTATTTGCGCGTCCGCACAGCCATTTTTCGCCGCGCTACTAAAACAAATTTTCCCAAGCCGGCCAATCATCGTTGTTACGCCCGACCTCAAGACACAGGAAAATTTTCAACAGGACCTCGAAACCTGGCTCGGTTCATCACCGCTCTTTTATCCAGCGTGGGAGATTTTTCCGCACGAAGGCAAACTCCCCCACGCCGACACCATCAGCGACCGATTGCAAACACTCGTTTCACTTGCTGGCGATTCAAAGTTCAAAACTCAAAGTTCAAAACTTGTGGTGACGAGTGTCACTGCGTTGCTTCAAAAAACTTATGCGCCCGGCCAAATTCAAAAGCGCATGCGCACGCTTCAACGCGGCGACAAAATCGCGCCGCTCGACTTGATCGAATGGCTGGAAGAACAAGGCTACGAACCGGAAGCTCAAGTTTCCCAAAAAGGCGAAATCGCCTTGCGCGGCGGCATTCTCGATGTTTGGCCGCTCACAGATCCCTGGCCGGTACGCCTTGAATTTTTTGGTGACGAACTCGAATCGCTCCGTCACTTTGATCCGCTCACACAAATTTCGCGCGAAGAAACAATCAACGTCACGCTCCCGCCCGCTGGCGAACTTGGGTTTTTGAAGAGGAGCGTGGACGCGAGTTCCGCGCCAAAAATGGCCGCGCTCCTTGATTATCTGCCACGCGAAACCATTTTTCTACTTTACGAACCCGAGCAACTCGCTCTTCGCGCCCGTGAATACGAACTACAAGTTCCCGCCAATGATCCATTCTTAATCTCGTGGCAGGAGTTTCTCGCCAAGCTCGATAGTACCGGCAAAACACGACTTGAATTGGATGAAGGCGACACTTCGCTTTTCATAAACCTTGATGCTTACCGTCCGCTGGCTGACCGGATGCCCGAACCGCAAATCGCAGAGTCGCGCCGGCGCGAATTTTTCAACCAACTACATCGTTGGCTGCGTCAGGATTATGCCGTTCACGTTTTTTGCAACAACGGCGGCGAGGGTCAGCGATTTTTGGAAATTTGGAAAGAACACGGCTTCACTCAAGAAAGCCGTCTTTCCATCCAAATTGGCGCACTCGCCTGCGGTTTCATTTGTGATGAGGCAAAGTTGGTCGTCGTCACCGATGCGGAAATTTTTGGCCGTTACAAAATTCAGCGGCCACGTCGTCAAAAATCGTTGCACGCGCAAGCTACGCGTTCCGCGCTCGACATTGATTTCACCGACTTGGAAGAAAGCGATTATGTGGTGCATCTGCAACACGGCATCGGTCGTTATCTTGGCTTGAAATTAATGCCGATTGGCAACAGCCGTCATCCATCGACGCTCCACTCTCAACCCTCAACTGGCACGGAGTGCCTTGTCATTGAATACGCTTCCGGCGATCCGACGCAACCTGCACCGAAACTTTATGTTCCCGTCACCGAGGCGCATCTCGTCAGTAAATACGTCGGCGTCGGCAAGCTGCGTCCGCCGCTCAATACGCTCGGTGGCATTCGCTGGCACAAGGCGAAGGAACACGCCGAACGTGCCGTCCGCGATGTCGCCTCCGAACTTTTGCGAATCCAGGCCGTGCGCGAATCACAAGCCGGCCATGCATTTCCGCCGGACGTGACCTGGCAGCGCGAATTTGAGAGCGCGTTCATCTACGAGGAAACCACCGACCAAGTGCGCGCGATTGCCGAAACCAAAGCCGACATGGAAAAACCGAAGCCGATGGATCGCTTGATTTGTGGCGACGTTGGTTTTGGAAAAACGGAAGTCGCCATCCGCGCCGCGTTCAAAGCCGTCATGGATGGAAAGCAAGTTGCTATTCTCGTGCCGACGACGGTTCTGGCGCAGCAACATTTCAATAATTTCCGCGAACGCATGGCCGATTATCCAATTCGCGTGGAGCTGCTCTCACGCTTTCGCACCAAGCGCGAGCAGGCGCGTGTCGTGAAAGATTTGGCAGCGGGCGCGGTTGATATCGTCATCGGCACGCATCGCATCGTGCAGGAAGACATCGGGTTCAAAGAACTTGGCCTCGTCGTGATTGACGAGGAGCAGCGCTTCGGCGTGTTGCACAAGGAGAAATTCAAGCGCCTGCGTACGCTTGTGGACGTGCTGACGTTAAGCGCCACGCCGATTCCGCGCACGCTTTACCTTGCGCTCACCGGCGCGCGTGACATGAGCACGATTCAAACGCCGCCGCAAGACCGCCTGCCCGTCGAGACAATTGCCACGCAATATGACGAACGCACCATCCGCGAAGCCATCCAGCGCGAGTTGAGTCGCGGCGGACAGGTTTTTTTCCTGCACAATCGCGTGACGACGATTGAAACGATGCGCGCGAAATTGCAATCGCTTGTTCCGTCGGCGCGCATTGTTGTCGGCCATGGACAAATGAATTCCGATGAACTTGAAGACGTGATGACCAGGTTCGTCAATGGTGAGGCGGACGTTTTGCTTTCGACGACGATCATCGAGAGCGGCCTCGACATCCCGGCCGCGAACACAATCATCATTGACCGCGCCGACCGCTTTGGTTTAAGCGATTTGTATCAGCTTCGCGGGCGCGTCGGACGTTATAAACATCAGGCTTACGCGTATCTCCTGTTGCCGCGCCACGCGAGCCTGCTCACCGATGTGCGTAAACGTATCAGCGCCATGAGGCAATACTCCACGCTTGGCAGCGGATTCAAAATCGCCATGCGCGACCTCGAAATCCGTGGCGCGGGCAACCTGCTCGGCGCGGAACAAAGCGGACATATCACCGCCGTTGGTTTTGAACTTTATTGCCAGTTACTCAAGCAAAGTGTCAGCACGCTCAAAGGTGAAAAAGTAAAACCGCGTGTTGAAGTCCGCGTTGCGCTGGATTTTCTCCGCGACGCCTGCAACTTGCCGGAAAGCTATGTCACCGAACCGCATCATCGCATCGAAATCTACCGCAAGCTTGCGCAGGCGAATGAAAAATCCGCGCTGGATAATTTGCAGAAGGAATTGCGCGACCGTTTCGGCCCGCTGCCTCCAGCGGTGGAATTACTGTTGGCCGTGGGCGAACTGAAAATTCTCGCCAGCGAAAAGGCCGTGACTGCCATCGAAGTCGAGGAAGACAAACTGAAACTCACGCGCCACAACGATTTCATCACGCTCGGCGGAAAATTTCCGCGCGTCACAAAAAAAGAAGCCAAGGCGCGATTGAAGGAAATCAAACGGCTGTTGCTGGCAATTTGAGCGGGCCTACTTATTTCCAGCAGATTTATCAGAATCCGTTTCTTCTTCATCAGAATTTTCATCACCGTCTTCTTCATAATCTGAATCGTAAAGAAAATCTTCTTCTAATTTCCAAACAAAGAAAAATACTATTGTAGCTCCCAACGCCTTTGCTGCCGGAAAAAAATCTTCCAAAGACCCTGCAAATCGTAAGTCTGAATTCTCATTACGGTTACTATTCCATTCGACCTGAATCGGATAGAAGCCCGCTGATTTAATGAGTTGAATAATTTCAGAGGTGTTCATGTTGAATTGAGCCTAACTCGTTCTGAAAATTTGTCAGCACGATTTCAAACTCTTAACCACACCGTTTTCAAATACGCTGGCTCGGCGCGGCTGATGGGGAAATCCGGCGGTTGCGGGACGTAATGTCGTTGCAGAATTTTCCGTTTAGCGGCATGAACCGCCGCTTCCACGTCCGCGAGAAATTTCTCTGGCGGCCAGTCCGCCGCATTCGTCGAGGCGAATAAAACTCCGCCCGGCTTCACCAGCGGCAGCGCGGCGGCCATGAGTTTGCCGTAATCTTTTTCAGCGCGAAACGCGCCGTGTTCCTTCGATTGTGAAAACGTCGGCGGGTCGAGCACCACGGCGTCGAACGCGCGGCCTTTCTTCGCCAGCCGCCGTAGCCAGTCGAAAGCGTCGCCGTAAATGAAATCGTGCGCCGCCGGGTCGAGGCCGTTCAGCGCAAAGTTGCGTTTTCCCCATTCGAGATATTTTTTCGAGAGGTCGAGGCTCGTCGTCCGCGCGCCCGCTTTTGCCGCGCAAACCGAGAAACCGCAGGTGTAGGCAAAACAATTTAGGAGTTCGGGACTGCTGTCCGGGGTCTGGGAATTGAGCAAAGGAAAACCGGCGGCAATGTGACCGGTGAGAAAACGGCGGCGATTGTCGCGTTGATCCAAAAACAAGCCGACGGAATAGCCTTCGTTGAAGCTCGTTTCGAACCGGACGCCGTTCTCGCAAATTTCAAACCGCTCCGGCGCGGCTTCACCAGAAACAAGTTGCGGTGAAGATTCGGTCGTGGTGGAACGGCGGACCTGGCGCGACAGAATTTTGTGATATATACCGCGCGCGGAAAAGTTTTTTGCGAGCCGCGACAATTCTTTGCTCTGCTTTGCGCTCAAAGGCGATTCGGATTGTGAGAGCAGAAAATCACCGAGCCGCTCGACATACCATCCCGGCCAGCCGTCGCCCGCGGCGTGAATCAGACGGAAGGCATTCATGGCGTCTGGCTCGATGATGGCCGTGCGCAAAGCAACGCGTGAATCGGCTTCGAAATTTGCGGGCGCGTGAAACGTCACCGGATTGCCTGTGATCGGATGCGCGAAGGAAATTTCCGCCGCGTGCAAAAATACGCGCGCCGCCGGTGCGCCGCCGTAAAGTGTGTCGCCTAGAATCGGAAATCCGCTCTCCGCCGCGTGAACGCGGATTTGGTGCGTGCGGCCAGTGAACGGCTCCGCAATCACGGTTTTGAGTTTTGAATCCGGCGCGAGTTGAAATCTTGTTTCCGCGATTTCCCCGCCCGCGTGCGGCGGACGGCTCACATATTTTTCACCAACGCGCACCAGCACGGTTTTAACCGTGAATTCTTTTTTCGGCGCATCGTGGTCGGTGAGCAGAAGATATTTTTTGCGGACGCGTCGTTCCGTGAATTGTTCCGTGAGCGAGCGGTTGGCGAGCGACGTTTTGCCGAAGACCAGCACGCCGCTGGTTTCCTTATCGAGCCGGTGCAGAATGGCCAGCGAGTCCCAGCGCGGTTCACGATGCCGCAGCCAGTCATAAATACCCTCACCGGCTTGCGGACCAGGCGCGTGCGTGTTCCAACCGGCTGGCTTGTGAACCACCAGTAAATGCTCGTCTTCAAAAATCACACACGGAACCATTGGCAGATGAAACATTTTTCAACGCCCAAATGAAAGCGGGAATCACAACACGTCGGCGGCAATTTGATTTTTCCGAAAAAACTCGCCGACGGATTTTTTACAATTCATTTTCTACGCGTGCATCTGGCCCATCTGCGGCTCCGGGACTTCCGCAATCACGCGCGGTTGGACGCGGATTTTGCGCCCGGTCTTCATCTGCTGCTCGGTGACAACGCGCAGGGCAAGACGAACATTCTTGAAGCGATTTATCTCATGGCCACGCTGCGGTCGTTTCGGGGTGTCGGCGGTGCACAGATGGTCCGGCACGGCCAGCGCGGATATTTCGTCGGCGGCAACGTCACCGGCCAGGGCGGATATAAAATCAAAATGTACTGGTCGGCGCGCGAACGGAATCTTTCGCTCGATGGCCAGCCGGTGAAAAAGCTGGCGGATTATCTCGGAACGCTGCGAACGGTTGTTTTTTGCACGGAAGATTTGCAGCTCGTCAAAGGCGCGGCGCGCGCGCGGCGGCGGTTTCTTGATTTGCTGCTCGCGCAGACGCAGCCAGGTTATCTACCGCTGCTCCAGCGTTACATGCACACCGTTCGCGCCCGCAACGCGCTGCTCAAGCAACGGTCCACCGATGAAGCCACGCTCGACAGTTTTTCGCGCGAACTCGTCCATGCCGGCAATGAAATCATCCGCACGCGCCGTGAGCTGGCGCCGAAATTTTCACCGCTCGCGCGATTGGCGTATCGCCGCATTTCCAATGACGCTGAGGAATTGAGAATCGAATATCAACCAAGCGTGAAAAATGATTTTGCGGTGGAACTGGCGCAGTCACGGACACGGGAAAGAACTTTCCGCTCCACGCTCGTCGGCCCGCACCGCGACGATTTGCAGTTGCTGCTCAACGAAAAATCCGCCGCGCAGTTCGGCAGTGAAGGCCAGAAACGCACGCTGGCCATCGCGTTGAAAATGGCGCAGGCGGAATATCTTGCCGGCATTCATGGCTCGCCACCAATTTTGCTGATTGACGACGTGATGGGTGAACTGGATTTGAAGCGCCGTGGTGGATTTTTGCCTTTGCTCGAGCACACGCGCAAAACGAGCGGGCAAGTCTTTATGACCGCCACCGAGGAAAACTGGCCGGGTGAACTTGGAAAGGATTTGCAGCGTTGGGAAGTAAAAGCGGGAATTTTGTTGAGACACTGATTTCACAGACTAACACGGACGGAAATTTGAATCCGCAAAAATCAGTGCAATCCGTGCCCATTTTTTTTATCTTTTGCCCATGCGAATTTTGTCAGGCATCCAACCTTCAGGCGCGCTGCATCTTGGAAATTATTTCGGGATGATGCGTCCGGCCATCGAGCTTCAGGAAAAGGGCGAGGCGTTTTATTTCATCGCGGATTATCATTCGATGACGTCACTGTTTGACGCGGGCGAACGTCGCAAAAACACCCTGGACGTGGCGCTGGACTTTCTCGCGTGCGGCCTTGATCCGAAGAAATCCGTTTTCTTCAAACAATCCGACGTGCCGGAAGTCACGGAACTTTCGTGGTTGCTCTCGACTGTCACGCCGATGGGTTTGCTTGAACGCGCGCACAGCTACAAAGACAAAACCACCAAGGGCATCGCGCCAAGCCACGGCCTGTTCGCGTATCCGGTTTTGATGGCGGCGGACATTTTGATTTACGACTCCAACATTGTTCCCGTCGGGCGCGACCAGAAACAACATGTCGAGATGACGCGCGACATCGCCATCAAGTTCAATGAGCAATACGGCCAGACATTTGTGATTCCTGAACCGCAAATCCGCGATGAAGTCGCTGTTGTGCCCGGTACGGACGGTCAGAAAATGAGCAAAAGTTACGGCAACACGATTGAAATTTTCGGCGACGAAAAAGCCATTCGCAAAAAAATCATGGGCATCAAGACGGACTCGCGTCCGCCAGTCGAGCCAAAACCTGATGCGGAAAAAAATATCGTATTGCAACTCCTGAAACTCGTCGCTCCATCGAGTCTCGCAAATGAGTGGGAAAATCGTTTGCGTAACGGCAGTGAACTTGGTTACGGCAGTTTGAAAACAGCTCTTTTTGAATGCTACTGGGGTTGTTTTGAAAATCAGCGTAAAAAACGCGCGGAACTCGTGGCGAATTTGGATTATGTAAACGATGTCCTCGCCGATGGCGCAATCAAAGCCCGAACATTGGCCCAAACAGTTTTGCAGCGGGCGCGCAAGGCCGGCGGGTTGGATTAGGCCGGGTCATTCCCATACGCGCAAAACGATCGTTTTCTGGCACATGAATTGCAGTGTTCATTTCATGGCCAAGAATATAAACGCCCAAAAAATCTCGCAGGAAATCCGGAACAACGCGCCCATACCCCACCGGCAACCGGCGCCGCAGGGGAGCGCGCTCTATTTGATGCAGATGCGCGCGCACGGCTTGAAAATCTCCGCGGCGCGGCAGCGGCTGCACGTCACCGTTCAACGTGATGCAAAGGCCGAAATCCCGCAGCCCATCAAAATCACACACGCTGACTAAAATTAGGGCACGCCTTCGCGCGTGGGATTCAGAAGTGGGGACGGATTTATTCCGGTGAATTCCACGCGCTCAAAGCCCGCCTGGCGCAGAAACAGGGCGAGCTCCAATTGCGCCCGCTCATCCGCGTCCTTCAAAATTCCGTTCAACCGCGCCGCGCGGCGAATGTCGTCCACAGCATTGGCACGTGCGGTCTGCTCAAGGTCTTTGTCAAATGAGCGCAACAAGCCCGTCGTATGGTCAATCACGCGCGTTTGCTGGTCGTCCAGATACGCATCGGTGATTTGCGGTGGCGGCAGATGAATGGTGATCTTTTTGCCGGCTATGGTCACGTCCTCCGGCTTGAGCCGTTGCAAATCAATGCCTGCCTTCACGATGCCGTGCGCGAGCAGCAGCACGCGGTTCTCGCCATACCATTTCGTGTCTTCAAGCACGACGACCTTTTCGAGGACGTATTTGACCGTAACCAGATCCGACAATGTTTGAATCTGCTCGACGACCGTCGCGGTATTTTCCTCATGCAAACCCGAACCTAATTCCGTCCAATGCATCAACTTGAAGCCGAGCCAGACACCCATAAAGAAAATAAAGAGCGTCGCCGCCAGCCAGAAAATCTGCTTCAACCGCCGCATGGCGGAAATGTAATTTAATTCCGCTAAATGCAAAGCCGGAAGAATTTTGACGCGAATTGCACGGATTTTCACCGATTGAATCCGTGTTTAACTTTTCTGGATAGTTTTTTTGACAAGCGCAGAGTCAAAAATTGTGACTCCAATAATATTTCACGACAAAGTGTTCCACGATTAAACGATCTCTTATTACTACTTTGCGCTTTGCACTTTCGGCTTTGAAACTAGAATAGGTTCGTGAATTTGCACGTCGGACAATTCCCGGTGTGTCGCCCTCGCCGTTTGCGGCAATCGGCGGCGCTGCGGAAACTTGTTTCCGAAACGCATTTGAGCGTTGAGCAACTCGTTTTGCCGCTGTTTGTTCGCCCCGGGAAAAAATTGCGCCATCCCATCAATTCCATGCCGGGGGTTTTCCAACTTTCGCCCGACGAACTTTTGCGCGAGGCCGCGCGCGTCCACGCGCTCGGCGTTCCGGCGGTTTTGCTTTTTGGCATACCCGACAAAAAAGACGCAAAGGCCAACGGCGCGTTCGCAAAAAACGGTGTCGTACAGCAAACCGTGCGGCTGCTGAAAAAGGAATTGCCGTCGCTGCTCGTCATCACGGACGTTTGCCTGTGCGCATACATGGAGCACGGGCATTGCGGCGTCGTTTCGCGCGGAAAAATTTTAAACGATCCGACATTGAAACTTCTTGCGCAAACAGCTTTGAGCCACGCCGAGGCGGGCGCGGACATCGTCGCGCCGAGCGATATGATGGATGGTCGCGTGCGCGCGATTCGCACAGCGTTGGACAAGAATGGTTTTTCGGAAACGCCGCTCATGTCTTATGCAGCAAAATTTGCGTCGGCATTTTACGGGCCATTCCGCGAAGCCGCCGAGTCCGCGCCAAAATTCGGCGACCGGCGCAGTTACCAGATGGACGCGGCGAACGCGCGCGAGGCGTTGCGCGAGGTCGCGCTGGACATTCAGGAAGGCGCAGACATCGTGATGGTCAAACCGGCGCTGGCGTATCTTGATTTGATTCATCGCGTCAAAACCGAATTCGGCCATCCTACCGCTGCTTACGCCGTGAGCGCGGAACACGCGATGATCAAAGCGGCGGCGGCGCGCGACTGGATTGACGAACGCGCGGTGACGCTGGAAAGTTTGCTGGCGATGAGGAGGGCGGGCGCGGACATTTTAATCACTTACGCGGCGGCGGACGCGGCGAAGTGGCTGAAGGCGGGCTGAAGTTCCACGCTTTTGGTTTGACCCTGATTGGCGGGGCTGGTTACGCTACACTTTCTCAAATTTATGTTTAGATTTTTTAGAAAGCACAATTGGATTTTGATCGTCGCCTTAAGTCTCACGGTTATTTCATTTTTATTCTTCTTCTCGCCCAGTTCGCGCATGGGCAGCGGTGGTGCGCGTAGCCCCGATGATTTGGGTTCAATCAACGGAATAAAAGTCACACCGACCGCCTATACCGATATGCGACACGAAGTTTATATTTACCACCTTTTTAATTACGGTGCGTGGCCGGACCAGGATCCGAATTTTTCCGAGGAAAATCTGGAGCGCCAGATTTATGCACGCCTGATGCTCATCCAAAAGGCGGATGACTTGGACATTTACGTCACCGACGATGCGGTGGTGACGGCGGCCAATAGAATTCTGGATTCGCCAGAACTGATTCGCGCGTTAAGGTTCAACGGCGAAAGCGTGCCGCTTGACACTTTTGTGAAACAGGTTCTGCAACCGGAAGGTCTGGATGCGGCTGACTTTGAAAATTTTGCCCGGCACGACCTGGTCATCGAGCAGTTGCAACAAGCGATGGGGCTGACCGGCGAATTGGTCACGCCGCAGGAAGCCGCCATGGCTTACCGGCGCGAGCATCAGGAACTTTCCGCGCAAATCGTTTTCTTCTCTGCGTCGAACTATTTGTCGCAAGTCGCCATCACGCCCGACGCCGTCGCACAGTTTTACACGAATTACCTGGCGGCCTACCGTTTGCCGGACCGTGTGCAGGTCAGTTACGTCGAGTTCAACATCACAAATTTTCTCGCGCAATCGAAGGCGGAATGGGCAAAGACAAATTTCGATGAACAGGTTGACGCGGTTTACAACCAATACGGCGCGCAGGCTTTTCCAGAGGAGAAAACGCCCGAGGCCGCGAAGGCCAAAATCCGTGAAATTTTGATCCGGCAGCACGCCCTGGCCGCCGCGCGCACGCAGGCGGATGAATTTGCCAACGCCGTTTTCAATTTAGACCCGGCCAAACCGGAGAACCTCGCCATTGTCGCCAAACAAAAAGGATTGGCCGTTCATGTCACCGCGCCGTTCGACAGCCAATACGGCCCGGCGGAGTTCACCGCGCCGGAAGGTTTCACCAAAACTGCCTTTGGACTTTCGACGGACGAGCCGTTTTCCAGTCCAATCGTCGGACCGGACGGCGTGTATGTGATCGCCTTTGCCGGACAACTGCCCAGCGAAATTCCTTCGCTCGAACAAATCAGCGCCCGCGTCACGCAGGATTTTCAATTACATGCAGCGACTCTGCTCGCACAACGTGCCGGAGCCAATTTCGTTCACACGCTTACAAGTGCTCTGGCCGACGGAAAAAGTTTTGCGCCAACATGCCTTGCCGCCGGCTTCAAGCCGGAAATTCTACCGTCCTTTTCCCGGGACACGCGCGAATTATCCGAACTCGGTGACCGCGCTGAATTGAGCCAACTCAAGCAGACCGCGTTCGCGACGCTGGTTGGTGATGCCAGTGGTTTTCAGGAAACGGACGACGGCGGTTTCATCGTCTTTGTCCAATTACAACTACCGGTCGACGAAACCATAATGGAATCGGATATGCCGCAATTCGCCGCTGAGCTGCGCCAAAGGCGTCAAAGCGAAGCATTTAACGAGTGGCTGATGCGCGAAGCCAACCGGTCGCTGAAGGACACGCCGATTTTCAGCCAGCCAGCCGCAACGGGTGCCGCGCCCGCCCAATAGCCGTGTGAGTGCGGTCATCAAACTTTCCTCGCCCGCCACGCGCGAGTTTTGGGAAATCCCCGTTCTCTTCGAGGACGAGCACCTGCTCGCGCTCGACAAACCCGCCGAACTTTTGACTTCACCCGACCGCCATGACGCAAATCGCCCGAGCCTGATGAAATTGCTTCATGCCGGAATAGCCGGCTCCAAAATGTGGGCGCGCGAACGCAATCTCACTTACTTGAGCAACGCGCACCGACTGGATTTGGAGACAAGCGGCGTGATTCTACTCGCGAAAAACAAGCCCGCGCTCATTGCACTCGCCAATTTATTCAGTTCGGAAAAACCGCAGAAAAAATATCTCGCGCTCGTGCGCGGCGAACCGCTGGAAAGCCAATTTGAAGTGGATGTCAGACTCGTGCCGCATCCGGTCAAAATCGGCTTGATGCACGTTGACCAAAAAAACGGCAAGCAATCGAAAACGAAATTTGAAGTACTGGAAAATTTCCCGCGCTGCGGTTACGCGCTGCTGAAGTGTGAACCGCTTGCCGAACGCGCCCACCAGATTCGTGTTCACGCGAGCCACGCCGGTTTGAAAATTGTCGGCGACGAACTTTACGGCGGCAAACCGCTCTGGCTTTCGCGTTTGAAATCCGATTACAGATTGAAAGAAGGAAAAACCGAACGTCCACTGATTTCGCGCGTTGCGCTCCACGCCGAACAACTGACGCTACCATATCCAATCATGGATAAAGTTTTGACCATCACTGCGCCGTGGCCGAAGGATTTGAAAGTTGCGGTAAAATACCTGCGGCAGTTTGCGAAATAATTTTCTGGCGCACTTGGGGTCCTGGCGGTCAACTCACCGCCCAATTTAATATCGCCTTCTGCACGTGCAGCCGGTTTTCTGCCTGCGTGAAAATCATGTCGGCATTGGCCTCAAACGTTTCCTCGTCAATCTCCTTGCCGTGATGCGCGGGCAGACAGTGCATCACCAGCGCGCCCGGTTTTGCCAGCTTCACCAGTTTTTGGTTGATTTGATAGCCGCTTAAAATTTTCAGACGCTCGGCGGATTCCACTTCCTTACCCATTGAAACCCAAACGTCGGTGTAAAGCAAATCCGCGCCTTTGGCGGCGGCTTTCAAATCATCGGTGCAAATAATTTTTCCGCCCGCGCGTTTCAGAATTTCCGCGGACGGCTGGAATTTTTTCGGCGCGGCAATCCGCAATTCAAAATTTAATTTTGCCGCCGCAAAAATCCACGACAGCGGGACGTTGCACGCGCCGTCTCCGACGAACGTGACGACTTTGCCGGAAATCGGCCCGAGCTTTTCCTTGAATGTGAAAATGTCCGCAAGAATCTGGCATGGATGTTCGTCGTCGGTCAGCGCGTTGATGGTCGGGATTTTTGAAAATTCCGCGAACTCCTCGACATCGCTCTGCGCGAACGTGCGGATGACCGCGCCATGAATCATCCGTTTCAGCGCGCGCGCGGTATCCCTGATCGGCTCGCCGCGACCGAGTTGAATGTCATTCGCGTTGAGAAAAATCACTTTTCCGCCGAGTTCGCGGATGCCCACCTCGAACGAAACCCGCGTGCGTGTGGAGGACTTGGAGAACATGATCGCCCAGATTTGTCCGCCCAGCGGCAGCCGGTCAACTCGGGTTCGTTCGCGTTTGAAAATCGCGGAGTCGCGCAGGATTTTTTCGAAATCCGCGACCGGCAATTTTTCCAATGACAATAAATGTTTCATTTTTGCGTTTTCGGAATTTTCGCCCAAAGGAAATTTTGTAACCAAAACAACCCGCGCCGTCACTTCTTTTTCTTCGCCGCGTCCGCCGCACACCAGAGAAACCATGCGGCGGTCGTTCGATGCGGTTTCCACTTTTCGCCGAACGCGAGCAATTCCTTTGGCTTCGGCAAATCACGCTTTTGGTAGGCGACGCGAAAACCGGTGCGAACGCCAAAATCGTCCGCAGGCAAAACATCCTGACGTCCCAGTTGAAAAATCAAAAGCATTTCGACCGTCCAGCGCCCGACACCGCGAACCTCCGTCAAACGCGCGATGATTTCGTCATCGCTCAACTTCATGATTTGCCGCGAGGCGGGCACAACCCCGGACAAGGTTTTTTCCGCAATGTCGCGGATGGATTTGATTTTGGCGAAGGAAAACCCGCAGGCGCGGATTTGGTCATCCGTCACGTTCGCCAAATCTTCCGGTCGCGGAAATTTTCGTCCGGGAAATAATCTTATGAATCGCTGCAGGATCGTATTCGCCGCCGTGCCGTTGAGTTGCTGGTGCGCGACCGCTTGTACGAGCGATTGGAACGGCGAGCGGCGCTTTTCCGGCACGAGCGCGCATTTCCCGTGTTCACGAATCAGCCGCCGGAAAATCGGATCGTGCTTCTTGAGATGTTTGTGGGCTGCAGGAGTCATGCGAAAATCAGGCAAGCGATTTGACGACTTCCTCGATTTTGGAAATGCCTTCGCCCGCTTCCTGCGGTTTCAAATTCAGCGGCGGCAACAGGCGGATGATTTGTGTTCCGGCGGGAATTGTTAAAACACCTGCCCTATGCAGCCGGTTGACAAATTGAATCGCCGACGGCATGTCGCTTGTGGCGAACGCCGGAATTTTTTCCTTCTCGACCAATTCAAGTCCGAGCATGAAGCCAAAACCGCGCGCGTGTTTGATGACGTGGGGATAAGTTTTGGCGAGCCGTTCCAATTCCGTTTTCAGCCAGTTGCCGAGCTTGCGGGCGTTTTCATCAAGCCGTTCGCGTTCGATGACTTCCAAAATTTTCAGCGCGACGGCGCAGGCAAGCGGCGTGCCGCCAAATGTTGAGGCGTGCGTGCCCGGCCCAAGTAAATCGGCAAACGGTGCGCGCACCCAGAATGCGCCGATGGGAAATCCGCCGCCGAGCGACTTGGCCATTGAAAGACCATCGGGCAGAAATTTTTCGCCGCCGGGAACATTTTCGAGAATGCGTTGGAAACTCTGGAATTTTCCGGTGCGGTAATGTCCGCATTGCACGCCGTCCATGAACAGCAGCAGCTTTTTCTCGTCGCACAACACACGCAGGCCGAGCAGGTATTCCGGCGTGGCAGGCGTGACACCGCCTTCGCCTTGCACGCCCTCAATCATGATGGCGACCGTCGCGGGCGAAATTGCCGCGCGCGTCGCGGCCAGATCGTTGAACGGCATATGGCGGAAACCCGGCATCATCGGCTCGAAACCTTTTTTAACTTTGTCCTGACCGGTCGCCGCGATGCCGGCCATCGTGCGTCCATGAAATGAATTTATCGCGGTCAGAATTTCAAACCGCCCCTCGTCGTGGCCGAATTTCCGCGCAAGCTTGAATAGCCCTTCGTTGGCTTCCGCGCCGCTGTTGGCGAAAAAGCATTTGCCCACGCCGAGACGTTTCACGAGTTCGGCAGCGAGGCGGCCCTGCGGTTCGGTGAAGTATAAATTTGAAACATGAATCAATTTTTTTGATTGCTCGACGAGCGCCTCGGTGATGGCTGCATGTGCGTGACCGAGGCAGCAAACCGCGATGCCGCCGCCGAGGTCGAGATATTTTTTCCCCGTGACATCAAAAAGATGGCTGCCTGTCCCGCGCTTGAACACGAGGTCAAAGCGTCCGTAGCTCGGCACGACGTTTTTGCTGAACAGCTCGCGCACAGACTCAAACTCGTTCCGCACGATCGGTGGCAGCGTTGGAAAAATTTCTTTCATCGGGCTGAATTAAACTGCAGAGACGCTAAGTGAAAAAATCATAAAACAATTTCTGTGCCGATACCTTCGTCGGTGAAAATTTCCAGCAACACGGAATGCTGAACGCGTCCATCCACGAACGAAACTTTTTCCACGCCGGATTTGATTGCGGCCACGGCGCTGTCCACTTTTGGTATCATGCCCTTGTCAATGATGCCCGCTTTCTTCAGCTCGTCCACTCCGGTGGCTTTCAAATGCGGAACGACCGAATCGGGATTTTGAGAGTTTCGTAAGAGTCCCGGCACGTCGCTCATGAACACGAGCCGCCTGGCCTTGAGCGCCATGGCCACCTGTGCCGCAGCGATGTCAGCGTTGCAATTGTAAATTTTCCCGTCTTGGCCCAACGCTGTTGGACTGATGACCGGCGTGATGCCGCGCCGGATACATTCGCGCAACGGATCAACATTCACCGCCGTTACTTCGCCGACGAAGCCGAGGTCAAGGTCTTCGCCCGCTGGACCTTTGAGCAGCAGCTTGCGACACTTGAAAATGTCCGCACCGGAAAATCCCCGCGCCTTGCCGCCGAGTTCGCCGATGGTTTTTACAATTTCAGGATTGATTTCGCGCGACAAAACCATATCAACCACATCCACCGTTGCAGCGTCGGTAACACGCTGACCTTGGATGAAATTTGTCTGGAGACCGGCGGCTTCCATTGCCCGTGTGATGGCTTTGCCGCCGCCGTGAACAACGACGGGATTGATACCGACGGCTTCGAGAAATACGACGTCGCGCGCCACGCCGTTGCGGACGTTCGCGTCGGGCGAATCCATGAAACTACCGCCGTATTTGACGACGAAGGTCGCGCGGCTGAATTTCTGGATGTAAGGCAGCGCTTCGAGCAATGTCTCGGCTTTGGCGATTAAATCTTGCACGGACGTATTTCTAGCAAGAAACCGGACGAATGAAAGCGCGTTTGTAACAACGATTTCACTTTCGCTGGCGCAGCGGTTTTTCTACATTACGGACATGTCCGAAATCGCGAAGTTCGTCAACAACGGCTCTATGAGCATCACACCGGCCGTCGCAGAAAAAGTTTTGCGCCAATTGCCGCAATGGAAACTTGAGTTCACCCAGATCAACGCGCCGAAATTTCCACACCTTGTGGACCAGCTTGAATTTCTCGCCGACGCGGTTGAGGACGCGGTAGAAGGCGCTTACAAGGAAATGCCGTACGCGGCGCTCGCGCAGGCGGTGTTCGCACTCCTCTACGCGCACAAAAAGATGGGCATTATTCCCGAAAACGTTCTGGAACTCGGTCGCGCGGATGATTCGAGCGTGGTTCGCGCCGTGCTGATTCAAAATGAAAAAGCCTTTGCGATTTACGCCGGTGCGCAAGGTGTAAGTTGGCAGAAAATCACTAGCCAACCGTGAGTTGTATTTGCCTGTTCTAGCCTGTTTTTGCTCCACAAATAGCGCCTGATTTTACTGGCTACTCAAGCATAAACGGCTTTAGCCAGATCATGCGCAACACGAGATTGAAAATCCATGATTGATGCCGCCGCACCGCGCCTTTCGTTACAAGGACTTCGTCCGATTCAGAGGTTGAAGGCCATGCCTGTTTAGACCGCCGGAGTGTGGGATTTATGACAATTAAAATCAATAATCTACCCGACCACCGCATCGAGCGCGTGCTGGTGAAGCGGGAGGAAAAATAATTGGGTCGCCGAGTCGAATTTTCTTCCACGCATTGTACGTTTCATTTCTGACGAGTTACCAGTATCGAGTTGTTGAAGAGTTAGCTTGCTCATCCGCAAGTCACGCCTTCGCGTAAACCTCCGCGCCTTTTTTCACAAACTCCTTCGACTTGGCTTCCATGCCCTTTTTGAGCGCTTCTTCTTCAGCGATGCCTTGTTCGGCGGCGTATTTGCGAACGTCTTCGGTGATTTTCATCGAGCAGAAGTGCGGGCCGCACATGGAGCAGAAGTGCGCGGTCTTCGCGCCTTCCTGCGGGAGAGTTTCGTCATGGAACTCGCGCGCGACCACGGGGTCGAGGCTCAGGTTGAATTGGTCTTCCCAGCGGAACTCGAAGCGGGCTTTGCTCAACGCGTTGTCGCGGTATTGCGCGCTGGGATGGCCTTTGGCGAGGTCGGCGGCGTGGGCGGCTATCTTGTAGGCGATGACGCCGTCCTTCACATCTTTCTTGTTCGGCAGGCCGAGGTGTTCCTTGGGCGTGACGTAGCAGAGCATCGCGCAACCATACCAGCCGATCATTGCCGCGCCGATGCCGCTAGTGATGTGGTCGTAGCCGGGCGCGATGTCGGTCGTAAGCGGACCGAGTGTGTAGAACGGCGCTTCATGGCACCACTCGAGTTGCCGGTGCATATTTTCCTCGATCATATGCATAGGTACGTGGCCCGGGCCTTCGTTCATCACTTGCACACTTTTGGACCAGGCGCGCTCGGTGAGTTCGCCCTGCACTTTGAGTTCGCCGAATTGCGCCTCGTCGTTCGCGTCGGCAATCGAGCCGGGACGCAAGCCGTCGCCGATGGAAAATGAAACGTCGTAGGCGGCCATGATTTCGCAAATCTCGTCCCAGTGCGTGTAGGTGAAATTTTCCTGATGATGCGCAAGACACCATTTGGCCATAATGCTGCCGCCGCGGCTGACGATACCGGTCATGCGATTGGCAGTGAGCGGAATGAAGCGCAGCAACACGCCGGCGTGAACAGTGAAATAATCCACGCCTTGCTCAGCCTGTTCGATGAGGGTGTCGCGGTAAATTTCCCAGGTGAGTTCCTCGGCCTTGCCGCCGACTTTTTCGAGCGCCTGATAAATCGGGACGGTGCCGATGGGCACGGGCGCGTTGCGCAGAATCCATTCGCGCGTGGCGTGGATGTTTTTGCCGGTGGAGAGGTCCATGACGGTGTCCGCGCCCCACTTGGTGGCCCAGCGCATCTTCTCGACTTCTTCCTCGATACTTGACGCCACAGCGCTGTTGCCGATGTTGGCGTTGATCTTCACGAGGAAGTTACGGCCGATGATCATCGGCTCAAGTTCGAGATGGTTGACGTTGGCCGGAATGATGGCGCGGCCGGCGGCGACTTCAGCGCGAACGAACCCGGGCGTAATTTCCTTCGGGATGCGTTGCGGAAAGCGGCGGAAGACGGAGGGCGAATACCCGCTGCCCGCGAGTTGACTCGAACCAGCGTGTTGTTTGTCAAGGTCGTTGCGAATGTTGTCCTTCGCCATATCGGCCATCTTTGCGCGGCCCAGGTTCTCGCGGATGGCGATGAACTCCATTTCCGGAGTGATGATTCCCTGCCGCGCATACCAAAGCTGCGTGACCGGATGGCCTTTGCTCGCGCGCAGTGGACGACGACGTTTGCCAGTCAGTCCGGGAAATTCGACGAGGCGATTGCGTTCCGCCTTGCTGGCGAACTCCGCGTGCTTGCCGGAAAGATAGCCGTTGTCCTGCGGCTTCACTTCGCGCCCATCGTGTTCCGCCACGTCGCCGCGCTTCAAAATCCATTCACGGCGCAATGACGGCAATCCTTCCTCGACGCTGCCGCTGAAATTCGGATCGCCCCACGGGCCGCTGCAATCGTAAACGCGCACGGGAGCATTCGCTTCAACCGCGCCGGTATAGGATTTCGTCGGCGCGAGTTCGATTTCGCGCATCGGCACGCGAACGTCCTCGTGGATGGCGCCTGCGACGTAAATTTTTTTGCTGGCGGGCAGTTGTTCGCCGCTATGCGGCTCGAACGAATCTTTGGATGCAATCATAGTTTTGTTTAACCCAAAAATGCCGAAGAAGAAATGGCCACAACCTTGACGGCTCTCCGCAAGGAGTTCCTACGCCAGCATTACCTGGATCAGGTCAACGGGTCTTCCGCGTTCTGTGCGAAACTCTCAGCCTAGCGTCACAAATGACGCCGGTTGGCTCCCCGATGCTTGAAAGCTAGAACGAACGCGTGGCGGCGTCAAGCCATGCACCGCAGCAAATTTTTTGCCTGATGCTTGACTTCGCGGCGCCTGGAGATTTCACTCGTGCGCATGAACTCACGATTGCTTTCCGTCCTGCTATTATTGGCGTCCCTTAACCTCCGGGCCGCGGACGCACCGGATTATTCTGCGTTCATCCGCACGCCGCCCGCGCCGGCCACACCGCGCATCAACGGCCCGACGATTTTCGGCGTTCGGCCCGATTCGCCGTTTGTTTATACGATTCCGGCGACCGGCGACCGCCCGATGACGTTCAGCGTCGAAAACCTGCCGGACGGTTTGAGTTTGAATTCAACCAACGGTCAAATCACCGGCTCGCTTGAATCGAAACGTGAATACGCCGTCGTTTTTCATGTGAAAAATGCGAAAGGTGAAGACCAGAAAAAATTTCGCATCGTCGTCGGCGAAAAAATTGCGCTGACGCCGCCGATGGGCTGGAACAGTTGGAATTGCTGGGCGTGGACGGTAAGCGCCGACAAGGTGTTGCGCTCGGCGCGTGCGATGGTCACATCCGGCCTCATCAATCATGGCTGGACTTACATCAACATTGACGACACGTGGCAGGGACAACGCACCGGCGCAGACCACGCGTTGCAGGGCAACGAAAGATTTCCCGACATGAAAGGACTGTGCGATGAGATTCATGGACTCGGATTGAAGGCGGGCATTTATTCGACGCCATGGATTTCTTCTTACGGCCGTTATCCCGGCGAATCGAGCGACAACCCTGAAGGTGCGTGGACGAAAGCCCTTCAGGACGCAAAACGTTTTGGAAAATATAATTTTATTGATGCGGACGCGAAACAATACGCCGCCTGGGGTTTCGATTATTTGAAATACGATTGGGACCCACTGGACGTTCCACACACGAAAGCCATGAGCCAGGCACTGCGAAAATCAGGACGCGACCTCGTTTTCAGTTTGTCGAACAATGCGCCATTCAATCACGCGGTTGACTGGGCGCGCTGGGCGAATTGCTGGCGCACGACCGGCGACATTTTCGACAGTTGGTCGGAGCACGGGCAACGCTATCAATTTACCGTTTCGGAAATCGGCTTCTCACAAGACCGCTGGGCGCCATTCGCCGGGCCGGGACATTGGAACGATCCTGACATGCTCGTCGTCGGCGACGTTGGTTGGGGAAATCCCCATCCCTCGCACCTCACACCGGATGAACAATACACGCACATCACCATGTGGTGCATGTTGTCCGCGCCGCTGCTCATCGGCTGCGATTTGGAACGGCTCGATCCGTTCACACTGAATTTGCTTTCCAACGATGAAGTGCTGGCGATTGATCAGGACGCCCTCGGCAAACAGGCCGTCCGCGTGGCGACCGTTGGTTCGATTGATGTTTATTTGAAGGAATTGGAAGACGGCGGAAAAGCCGTTGCGTTCTTCAATCGCGGTTCCGTTTCCGAAAGCATTGAATTCAACAAACTCGCTTACATCGGCGTCGGCGGACGTGATCACGTGCGCGACTTGTGGCGGCAACAGGATTTGCCGGATATGGCTGGCGCATACGGCGAACCCTTCAAAGTGACAGTTGCCGCTCACAGCGTTGAACTCTACAAATTCACGCCGGCGAATTAAAAAGAGCGGGCGAAATCTTTGTGTCGCCGAAGTTTGCGCCAGTGCGAGGCCTTTTTACTTTTCATCCACAAAAACGGCGCATACTGGCGCGCCGATGGCAACGGTTTGTCCGGTCGGTTTCAACCTACCGGTATCGGGATCCAGGGCGAACACGACGACCGAATCAGACGCCTGATTTTCCGCGAGCAGCCAGTGTCCGGTCGGGTCAATGACGAAGTGGCGCGGCGTGCGGCCTTGCGTGGATTGATGTTCGACCAGTGTGAGTCTGCCGGATTTCCGATCCACCGCGAATACGGCGAGGCTGTCGTCCCCGCGATTCGAGGCGTAAAGGAATTTTCCCGATGGAGTCAGGGCAATTTCGGCGGCGGTGTTTTTCCCGGAAAAATCCGCAGGCAGCGTGGAAATGGTCTGCACTCCGGTCAACGCCGCGTTCGCGGCGTTGTAGCTGAACACATTGATCGTGCCGCCCATTTCGTTGATGACATAAACGAATCTGCCGTCGGGGGAAAAAGTCAGATGGCGCGGGCCGGAGCCGGGCGCAACGGTCGCGAACGGCGGGTCGCCCGGCGACAGTCGGGCGGCATCGGCGTCGAGGCGATAGACGAACACCTTGTCCAGGCCGAGGTCGCAATTGAGCGCAAAGCGGTCATCGGGCGAGGGACAGATGAAATGCGCGTGCGGCCCGGTCTGGCGCGCGGGATTCACGCTGGAACCGGTGTGCTGGATGGTGGTCGTCGCTTCACCCAGGCTGCCGTCGGCATGAATGGGCAGCGCGGCGATGCTGCCGGAGTTGTAGTTCGCGACGAGGAGGCACCTGCCGGTAGCGTCCACGGAGAGATGGCATGGCCCGCCGCCACCGGAACCCTGCCGGTTCAGCAGAGTCAGTTTGCCGGTTTCGGCATCAATCGCGAAGGCGCTCACGGTGCCGGCGTCGCCCACTTCATTGACGGCGTAAAGGCAACGCCCGCCGGGATGGACGGCGAGGAAGGTCGGGTTTCGGGTCGTGGCGGCAAGTTCCGGCGCGCTCAATCCTCCGGTCGCCGGGTCAAATCGGGATACGTAAATTCCCTGGCTCTTCGCGCCGGTATAGGTGCCGAAATAAACCAAAGATTCGCCGGCGGAATTGATTGCGGCGGCTCCGACGAACACGGCGATGACGGCGACGACAAGACGTCCAGGATTCATGCGCGGAGAATAGAATTTCCGTCAACGCGCGTCAACTGACCCGGAGGCGGGGTGGTGGCATAATTTGGGGATTTATATGCAATGTTACCCTGAAAAAGACCGAAAGAGGCTGAAAGAAGCCGAAAATCAACAGGTTGTGACCGAATACTAACTTAATCCGCCTCAAACCGTAGACATGTCTGAAGGGCTGAAGCGTCTTGACTCGTTTCCCACGCAGATTTCGATATCATCGGGTTGAGCACAGAACTTTTTGAATATATTCGAGGAATCTTTGTTGGAGATATTGATGATGTCCCTATGGCATGTGTCGCCTGTATCACTCGGCGATTCAACGATTGATGTGGTGTTTGGTAATATGGCGTCTGAGAACCTCCAAAAAATTGGCGGCTCGCCTGCGGAGGGATAAAATATCCTGAGGTGCTCACATAGTGAATGCCCGGCTGTGGCGCAAGGCTGTTCCACGACCGAAATTCCTCCGTCGTCTGATGGTCTAAAGGCGAGACTTTGAAATCTTCCGAGCCTTGAATCCCAATGTTGCCTAGGGAAATATCGTATATATTCCATAAGTTATTAGAGGCTGTTTTTATAATGCCTTGCACCTGTTCCAATGAGAGGTTTTCGAGTTCTTCTTCAACAGCACCATCTATCTCACAAATATAAGACCATCCCCCGTTCATCTCTCTGGTAAATTCAAAATATTGATTTTCGTGATATGCGGTTACACGGATTTCCCCCGCAAGTCCTGGAAATGCGTCAGTTTCATAAAAACCATTCAAAAGAAAAGCTTCATGAAGTTTTGTAGCGTCCCGGATTGCGGCAGCGGATATTGTGGCTCCCTCCCCAAAATGCCAACCCGGCGTTACATCCGCAAAATCTAAAATCTTTTCGTCGGTGTTATTGGCACTTAATAAATTGAAAATCTCCATCAACATGGCGGATTTAATAGAATCCGTATTCATATTTATTGAGCCTCCATAGCTTTCATCACTTCTTCAAATGATGGAACCTTGTTTTGGGTTCTTTCTTCAAATTCCTTAATGACACCAGATAAACCGGCGCCCAAACCCTTTGCGGTAATGAATGAGAGATTGAGCGTGCAAATCTGTCTGTTGTTTTGAGACAGTTTAATACACACATCGGCCCCGGATACGGATATCTCAAATCCGTTGGCATAAAACGACGGCATCATTTGTTGTTGCATGAGCGCAGCCAACGGGAAGCCAGCCATTTGAGGAGCAATAAACTTGGGAACCGGATTGGCCGCCGGTTTAGCCGCAAGATTTGGTGCAGGTTTTGGTATTTCCATATCCAAAATATGCCTTATGCATATAAAAACTCAAGGCCGACATGCGGCATTGTGCGCCGTAATCCTTAAAAATCAACCCCTAAAATACCAACAAAATCGACGATTTTAAGATTTTCCGGTCTTTTTTTTACGAACTGCCCCCACTTTTTCACCAACCTTAGGCGCAACTTGTTTCGCCCTTCCTTTGCCTAATGCAACGGCGGTGAGAATCTCATTGAAGCCGCCCTTGATGGGCGGAATGATTTTTTGCGGTCTGCTCATATTGGTTTTTGTATCAATGTTTTGTAAGGCACTACCGGAGGGGGTCGCCCCTGATGGGGCCGGGGAATTTTACGGCGCGTTTTTTCTACAAAGATTTCGCTCCTGACGGAGCTTACGGCATCCCCCTTCGCCTGATCTGCCTTCGCTTGAAAGCTACGGCGCGACAAGTGGCTAGGGCTGAGCGGCAGCACTGCGGCCAAGACCCTGATGTAACCGCCAAGACGCCAAGGTCCTTGCGGACGGCCACCAAACCCAATTACGGACAGCGCAGTCGCCGTCGCGCGTTCCGCTATGGCGGCCGGGGCGCGCTGTCCCTACCTGCCGCTCACGCTTCCAGCTTCGCGTCCAGAATAATTTTTGTATTGAGCAGGCGGGAAATGGGGCAACCGGCCTTGGCTCCGTTCGCGATAGCGATGAACTTCGCCTCATCAATACCGGGAATTTTTGCCGTCATGTCCAGATGCGATTCCGTGACGGTAAAACCCGCATCAGTCTTTTCCAACGTGATGGTTGCCGTGGTGTGGATGGATGCGGGCGTGAAACCGGCCTTGCCGAGTTCCGCCGAGAACGCCATCGAGAAGCAGCCCGCGTGCGCCGCCGCGATCAATTCCTCCGGATTCGTGCCGATGCCGTTTTCGAAGCGCGTGCTGAAGGAGTATTGCGTCTCATTGAGCACACCACTCCCGGTCGAGATGCTGCCTTTGCCGTCCTTCAAACCGCCGCGCCAGACTGCCGATGCTTTGCGTTTCATAATTTCCTTTCAATGGCCGGAACGTGAATTCATTCCAACGCCGGAGAGACTAACGCGGGTCGGGGAGAATCTCAAGCGGGCAGGGCGGGTTTCATCTTCGGCAAATGCTCCGCCAGCCGTTCAAGGGTTTGTTTGCCGCCCTCGATGGCGCCAAATTCCCTGACCACAAAGTCACGATCCGCCGCCGACGGGAAGACCATGCGGATGGTCACCCTGGTTTTGCCGGTGTCCACGACGTCAAAGGTCCAGGTCGCTTCAAAATGAGCGCCGGGACCGCCCTCGCGTTCGCCACCGTGGGAAAAGACGATCCGCTCCGGTTTCACGACTTCCTTGAAAACACTTTTGTTCGGATAATTCGCGCCATCCGGGCCGTGCATGACGTGTTTCCAAACGCCGCCCGGCCGCACGTCCATTTCCTCAATCGTCGTTGTGAAACCGCGCGGCCCCCACCAATGAATCACGTGCTGCGAATCGGTCATTGCCTGCCACACAAGCTCGCGCGGCGCATCGAACACACGCGTGATGACGATTTCCCGGTCTACGTTTTCCACAAAGTCTTTGAGGGACGAACCGATGAGCGATGTCCAGCCTTGCGCGAAATTCTTGCGCGCATACGCTGGAAGTTTCGGAAATGTTTCCAAACCTTCATGCGTCAGCTTCAACCTTGTTTTGTCTCCTTCGGCAAACAATTCAAACGTGACCAGCGAATCACCTTCATGCCCTTCATAGCGCCAGGTGTAGGCGATTTTCTTTTGCGGAATCACGCCGGTGATTTTGCAGCGATGGTCATGCACGTTGCCTTCGTGCTTGACGACGAACTGAAATTCAAAGCCCGCTTCCGGCTTGAATTGCTTCAAATCGAAATACCAGCGCCTCATGTCATCCACGTCCGTGATGGCCTTCCAAACCAGCGCCGCAGGCGCATTAAAAGTCCGCTCGATGACCAGCGGTTCAGTTGGATTGTTTTTTGATGTCATGTTTTTTCCTCCGCCGGCTGTTTTTTCCGCATGCCCGCCGCAACGTTTTGATGTCAATTTTTTCCATCTGAAGGATGGCCTTCATCACTCTTTCCGACTTGTCAGAGTCCTTGCTTTGCATCATCCCGCGCACAACCGCGGGAACGATCTGCCACGACAGGCCATATTTGTCTTTAAGCCATCCGCATTGTCCTTTTCCATCCACGGAGAGTTTCTTCCACAACGCGTCAATTTCCGCCTGCGTCCTGCAGTTCACGATGAGTGAAATGGCCGGCGAAAACGTGAATTGCGGGCCGCCGTTTAATGCCAGAAATTCCTGACCTTCAAGCTGGAATAAAACGGTCATTACCGTTCCCTTTGATTTTCCCGAAACCTTTGCGCCTGCTTCGCCATAGCGGCAATGCTTTTAATCTTTGAGTTTTTGAAAATAGCGGCGTAAAAATTCGCCGCCTCTTCGGCCCGGTCATCGAACCACAAGCATGGAGTGATTTTTTGCATATAATTTACTCCTTTTTATTCAGGCTTTTGTCAAATGTCCGGCGAGCCGCTCCAAACTTTGCGTCATACCCGCCTCAAACCCGCCGATATATTTGTCAGCTCCGGCGGTTGTCATGATGACGCGTGAATTTAGAGTGAGCGTTGTTTTACCGTTTTGTTCAGTGAAAGTAGCGGTGTGCAAAAACTCGAACAACAGCTCCCCCTTTTTATCCAGCGCACCGCTTGTGAACATAAGTCGTTCAGGCATAACAATTTCTCGAAACACGCCTCCCATCGGATAATCAATTCCGTTGGGCGCGCGCATCACGTCATAAATTTTTCCGCCGGGGCGCGCGTCCCATTCGCAAACCGGATTGGTAAATCCCTTGGGTCCCCACCATTGCGCCAAATGTTTGGGGTCAGTCCACGCTTTGAACACCAGATCGCGCGGCGCATCGTATTCGCGCGTGATGATAAATTCCTTTCCGACCAAATGTTTGCCTTCAGTTTGCGCGGTCATATTTTTATTTTCCAACGAATTTTCCAAGTTCATTGAGGCAACGAGTCCAGCCCTGCTCGTGGCGGTCGCGGCTTTCGACGGACGCAAACTTCTCGTGCGTCAAAATCAATTCAGTTTGTTTTCCGCGCGCGCGAAATTCGAGCGTCACGAGCATTTCGCACGGCTCGACCTCGCCGAATTCCCCGCCGCCGCCGTCTTTTTCAAATTGCCACGTAAAGACCAGACGTTCCGGCGGCTTCACTTCGCGATAAATCCCGACGGTCGTGAAAAATTCGCCGTCGGCGCGCCGCACCTGAATGCGATATTTGCCGCCGACGCGCGCGTCCACCTTCACTGATTGCAACAACGATCCGTCGCACGCCGCCGCACCGAACCACTGCTTGAATTGGTTCGCGTCCGTCCACGCCTTGAAGACCAGTTCGCGCGGCGCAGCGAAAACGCGGGACAATTCCAGTTTGATGTTGTTTTCCTCCATTGTTTTATTTGTGCTCATGTTTTTTCTCCGTGGTTTGCAGTTTTTTCAGATATTCGTCCAAACGGTCAAAGCTCTGTTCCCAAAAGCGGCGATATTCCTCAATCCATTGCTGTGCCTGCTGCATTGGCGCGGCCTGCAATTTCAGCGAATGCACGCGACCGCAGCGGTGGCGGCGAATCAAGCCCGCATTTTCCAGCACGCGCAAATGTTTCGAGACCGCCGGCAGGGACATGGAATATGGCCGCGCCAGATCCGTGACGCAGCGGTCGCCGTGAGCCAGATGCTCCAAAATGCGGCGGCGGGTCGGGTCGGCCAGCGCGGCAAAGGTGCGGTTCAACAAACGCGGTGAACATTTAACCATATGGTTAAGTATTAGCGCAACATGAAGTAAGATGCAAGAGAAATTTTATTTCCAAGTTTGAACAGCCAATTTCGCGAGATTTTTGGACGCGGATGGAAACGGATGCCTCTTGCGGGGCGGCCACCATAAAAAAGAGACACGAATTACACGAATTGATACGCGGCATTTTTAGACGCGAATTTCACGAATTAACGCGAAAAGGGATTTAACCGCCAAGACGCCAAGACAACAAAAACCGGCTACGATAATATTCCTTTCTTATAACATCTCCTTTACCTTTTTTGTCGAATCGAAGTTCTACTATTTCCCAAGGGTCAAAAGCTGATGCAACTATATGCTTTTCCACAATGTGTTTGAGAATAAGCCTTGACGCTTTTTGGTTCAAGGGAAAACAGATCTAGTTTTTGAAATCAAAACGCTGGTTAGCGTAAACGTTTGAGCGGGTGGTATGGTTCGAACCATCGCTTAATTCAGCAAATGTAAGGGTGCATTTATATTGCGCGCAATGTCCCGGTGATGTCGGATTGGAAGCCAGTTCTGCGAAGGGTGGGCGACTTTCCTGCACAGGCATGGCATTGCCCGACAATTTTGCGAGAAGGCGAAAGGATCCACAATTTCGGCTGGACCGTGTAGTGTTGGGGATGTGTCAGTAAGAATTGAACGCAAGAAAGGTTCAAATTCGTCTCGTTCATCCGGTTTTTTTAGAGCAGGAATTAAGTCCGGCGATAAATCCGCAATAGGAAAATCTTTTACTTTTTTGAAATTGTCGAATGCTTCAATTGGAATCAACAGATTCATTTTTTAAATAATTGCTCCACTTTCGCCTTCACGCTTTCATCCATCTTGATGAGCGGCGGCCAGGGACGTTTGAAGCCTTCGCCGGGCAATTTTTTTGTTGCGTCAATGCCGAGTTTGCTGCCGCTGGCTATTTTATTTTGCTTCATGGACCTTTCAGCCATTGGGTCAGCATCGGGCTGGCGGGAATCCAGCGGGCGCGGACTTGCGGCGGCGTGACGGTGAAATCCGGTATCAAACTTTCGGCGAGATAGATGTTGCCGTCGCCGTAATAGCACAGCGCCGGACAAAACAGTATGCCGGGCAGTTGGTCGCTGGTCAGGTTGATGGTGGTGAGATTCGTAGCGCCGGAGAACGGAAACGGATTTAATTCCACGGGCGTGCCTTCGCGCAACAGGCGCACGACTTCGGCGATGAGCGCGGCGTTGGTGGTGGTGACCAGCGGACCAAATTTATATTGCCGTGATGCGGTCATTTGGCGGAACGTGGCGGTGCGCCAGTCGAACGGTGGTTGCTTGATGTTGCGGTAGGGAACATACGCGGGCATTTCGGAGCCGCAATCCACCGCGATATAAGCGGTGACGGGCTGGCCGGGAATGGCGCCGACTTTCGCGGGGCTGATGGAACCCATGAGGCCGATGACCGTCTGCGGTTCCGCAAGAGTGAGTTGCAGACAGGCTTCCTCGTAGTCGTTCACGTAAACCTCACCGCCGCCGGTCAACGTATCGTGGAAATATCCGGGGTGCGATGAAGCCAATTGTTGTCCCTGGGTGTAAACCGGCAGGCTGAAGCCAGCGCCAGTCGTCTCCTCATGTCCGCCGAAAAATCCGAGCGTCAGCGCCAGCACGAGCGCTCCGCCAATCAGTCCGCATGAGGCCACCACTGCGACGAGAATGAGCCAATGTTTTTTAGTCATGGTTGAATTTTATTTGGCCAGATTGAAAAATTTCTCCACCTTCGCCTTCACGCTTTCATCCATCTTGATGAGCGGCGGCCAGGGGCGTTTGAAGCCTTCACCGGGCAATTTTTTGGTCGCGTCAATGCCGAGTTTGCTGCCGATGGCGATTTCGCTGGTGGCGTGGTCGAGCACGTCGGACGGGCCTTTGGTGAAGATGCTGTCGCGCTGCGGATCGGTGTTGGCCGTGAGGTGAAAGAGCACTTCGCTCGTGTTATGCACGTCCACGCCGGCGTCCACCACCACGATGTATTTGGTGAACATCATCTGTCCCATGCCCCAGAGGCCGTGCATGATTTTGTAAGCCTGCATCGGGTAGGTCTTTTTGATTGCTACAAATACGAGGTTGTGGAACACGCCTTCCGCCGGCAGCGCGATGTCCACGATCTCGGGAAAATTCATTTTGAAGACCGGCAGGAACAATTTCACGCTGGCGCCGCCGATGTAAAAATCCTCCATCGGCGGAATGCCGACAATCGTTGCCGGATACATCGCGTCCTTGCGATGCGTGAGGGCGGTGATGTGAAAAACCGGATACGGTTCGGGCAGCGTGTAATAGCCCGTGTGGTCGCCGAACGGGCCTTCGTCGCGCAAGGGCTCGGTCGGGTCAACATAACCTTCGATAACAAAATCCGAATTTGCCGGAACTTCCAAATCGTTGGTCTCGCATTTGACGAGTTCGACGGACTTTTTGCGGAGATAACCGGCAAGGAGAAATTCATCCAAGCCGTCGGGCAGGGGTGCGGTGGCGGCAAAGGGAAACATCGGGTCGCCACCGATGAAAATGGAAACGGGCATTCGCGTGCCGGTTTCGTAATAGTGGCGTCCGTGGCGCGCGCCGACTTTTTGCAACTGCCAGTGCATTCCAACCGTGCGGTCGTCGTAAATCTGGATGCGATACATCCCGACGTTGCGTTCGCCGGTGTCTGGGTCTTTGGTGACGACGCAGGGCAAGGTGATGAAACGTCCGCCATCGAGCGGCCAGCATTTTTGAATGGGCAGATTCAAAAGCGTCGGCGGAGCCGGCGACGTGCCTTTCCGCCAATCGGGCGCGGGCGGCCAGGTTTTGGCGGGAGCGGGCGCATCAAATTTATGAATGACTTCCTTGCACGCGCCGTTTTTGACGATTTTCGGTTTCGCATGGCGCAAATCGAGCGCCTGACCGAGCAGTTTGATGGTTTCCTTGAAGCTCGTCGTCGGCTTGGCTTTCATCAGCGCGCCGAGTTCGGCGGCGACTTCGTCCACGCTATTCGCGCCCATGCTCATGGCCATGCGTTTATGCGAACCCATGGTGTTGATGGCGACGGGAAAGGGCGAAACGACGCCGTTGACGGTGGGTTGCTCGAACAGCAGCGCCTTGCCGCCGCCGGGCGATTTCATTTCGCGATCGGCGATCTCGGTGATTTCGAGTTCGGTTGCGACGGGTTGGGAAATGCGTTTCAGTTCGCCGGCGCGGTCGAGGGCGTTGACAAAATCGCGGAATGAATCAAAGGCCATACGCGCGTGAGACTAACAGAATCAGAACGCGGTGCAATGCGAGGAAAATTAACCTTTACGATTTTTTTTGATCGAATTAATTCGACAATTCTCGCCTACACTTTGGCTGTTTAGCGCAGGCTCTCAATCAATCCCCCCACCCCACGCGACCAGAGTGCGCGACTGCTCCGCTCGTCCTGGCCACGCTCCATTCCGCGAGCTAGGTTTCGTCACTTACGCTTGCACAATTTGCAGGTGGGACGCAGAATTGAAGAATATGGAACGTTTCTCAAACGACGATCATACGATATTTCATGGGGATGCCATGAAAGTGCTTCAGGTTGACGTGAAGGATTCGTCGGTTGATCTGATTTTTGCAGACCCGCCATACAATATTGGCAAACAATTCTCAAATTTTTGTGACCGTTGGGAATCAGACGAAGATTACGCGGCCTGGTGTTATCGGTGGATCGAACTTTGCATAGCCAAACTGAAACCCACGGGCACCATATATCTGATGACCAGCACACAGGCGATGCCGCATTTGGATTTGTTCATCAGGAAAAAACTTACCATTTTATCCCGGATTATTTGGCACTACGACAGTTCTGGAGTTCAAGCCCGCAAGTATTTTGGCTCGCTTTATGAGCCGATTTTATTTTGCGTGAAAGACGAGAAAAGATACACGTTCAACGCCGATAATATAAAAGTCGAAGCAAAGACCGGCGCTGTGCGGCGTTTGGTGGATTATCGCAAAGATGTTCCAACATTTTACAACACAACAAAAGTTCCTGGGAATTTGTGGACGATGCCACGAGTTAGATACCGGATGGATGAGTACGAAGAACATCCATCGCAAAAGCCCGAAGCTTTACTGGAACGAATCATCCTTGCCAGTTCTCATATTGGAGATGTGGTTTTAGACCCATTTGCTGGATCATTTACCACCGGAGCGGTCGCAAAAAAATTACAGAGGAAGTCAATTTCCATTGAAAGCCAGGAAGAGTATTTGCGGATCGGTTTGCGCCGTTTAGGCATTGCGTCAGCTTATAAAGGTAAAGCCCTTGAAAGGGCAGACAAAACTTACGTGCGTAAAAATGGAATTCATGCCGCACAGGACCAGACGCTCACACTCTTTGAAAAATCATGATTAAACACGCATTCACAGACACAATTAATCGAATTCTAAATGAGGATTTTGGTGCCAATGCAGCTCAAGTCTTTGAACGGAGCCTGCTTCTCCAGTATTTGAATCTAAAGACAAAGTCAGCGAATAAGGGATCGAAGTCGCGCGGTGCCTTCGGCAACCACTACGCGATTTATGTTCTCATTGAGGATTACATCAAAGCTGGTTTCATCGACGGGAAAATTGCATACAAGGATTACGAAGGAGCTAATTTTTCGGACTTATTTGCGCGGCAAAGAGAATTGCCGTTTGGCAGGAAACTGCAAAACCATCATCTAAATAATCGGTGCAACGACGAGTTTCGGAAGTTTTTTCCCGCAAGTGATCAGGTACCAATTATTCGCGATCTACCGACTCGCAAATATTGGATAAACGAAAAACTTTTGAACGTTCCCGTTGGTGACAAGGCTTCAGTAAGTATCGCAAAGTCCGTAATTAGAATAATCGACGCATACGCTGCTGCCAAAAAAAACGCTTTTGAATCTTTTATCGAAGCATGCACAAAACTGAATGCACTGGACCGCAACGACATGGCGGCGGCGGTTCGTTTTGTATCTGGCCAGTTACAGCCAAATGTTGACGCACGGATTTTTGAAATCGTCAGCTTTGCGATAATGAAAGCTGCGTTTAGCGAAAAAACGATTTTTTGGGGCTGGACAAGAGATGATTTGAATGAGGAGGTGTTGGTGCTTTACAAAACCGGCCGGACAAATGCGAATGATGGCGGTATTGATTTCGTCATGCGCCCATTAGGTCGGTTTTTTCAAGTAACCGAGACAATTGATGTCCGTAAATATTTCTTGGATTTTGATAAACTTCAGAAGTTCCCACTTACTTTTGTAATTAAAACCAGCGAATCGCAGGAGGATCTAAAAAAGGCTATTCGCAAACAAGCGGAAGCTGCTTATGGTGTCGAAAAAATTGTAGAACGCTACATGAATTGCATTGAAGAAATAATAAATGTGCCGGAACTTTTAAGGCGGTTTGAGCTAGTTCAAAAAGCAGACAAACTAGGTGAAGTAATGGATGAAATAATTCGGCAGAGTATGGTGGAATTTAACTACGACGAAGCTGCGCCTGATGCTGCAATAGAAGACGAAGAGTTAGATGAGTAACTAGGCTTTCTGTCACTGTCAACAATCGGAATCGTCTCTCTCAAAATAATTTTAACAGCGGCGTTTTTAAGCACCCCGGAGCTAAAAAGTTTTTCCCGGCTGCCGAAGTGCCCCGTCCGCTGTGCGCCGGCTTTGTTGCGACGAGAGCGACGTTGAATTCGCAACCACTCGAACAGAGACAGTTTATCCCATCGGTGACAAGATGATTAACGCCGTTCGGTTCACGCAAAGTTCGCTCAAGAGTTCTCGATCCAGACAGTTTGGGCATTCACAAAAGTATGCGGGCCAAAATGCGAGAGCTCCCGGCCATACCCGCTGTTCTTGACGCCGCCGACGGGCACGCGAGGGTCCGACGCGGTCACACCGTTGATGAAGACACCCCCTGTATATAAGTCGCGCGCCAGCTTACGGGCCAGGGCAACGTCCCTGGTCCATACATTGCCACTCAATCCAAACCGGCTTGCATTCGCAGCATCAACGGCTGAATCGACATCCGAGACACGGGTGATTGCCGCAACCGGGCCGAACGTTTCCTCGTCGAAGGCCGGCATCCCTCGAGTCACACCATTTAGCACCGTGGGCAGGTAGAAGGCACCCTTGCCCTCCCCGGGTTTGCCCCCACATAGCAGACGTGCGCCGGCCGCAATGCTGCCCTTCACCTGCTGGTGCAGAGAATCGCGAAGGTCAGCGCGCGCCATTGGCCCCATCTGGTTTGCGGGATCCATTGGATTACCAACATGGATCGCCTGCGCCACCTTTACGAAATGCTCCTCAAATTCGTCGGCGATCCTCCCTACCAGGATGAACCGTTTTGGAGCCAGGCAAATCTGACCCGCGTTGCTGAAGCGTCCCTTGATACCCGCCGCAACTGCCTTAAGGATATCAGCGTCTTCAAGCACTATGAAAGCATCGGAGCCGCCCAACTCCAGGACGGACGGCTTGATAACTTTGCCGGCCCCGGAGGCGACTGCAGAGCCGGCGCGCACGCTTCCCGTGAGGGAGACACCCTGGACGCGCCCGTCATTGATGACGTTAACGATGTCTTCGGTCTTAAGGATTAGATTTTGAAATACCCCTTCCGGAAAGCCGGCTTCAAGCATCACGCGCTCAAGCTCGAGCGAACTCCGCTGGGTGTTGGGCGAGTGCTTTACCAGGACGACGTTGCCGGCCAGCAGCGTCGGAATGCCCATCCGCATCGCCTGCCACAGTGGGAAGTTCCAGGGCATGATTCCAAGTATCGGCCCAAGCGGCAGATACGAAACATATGCCTCGACCTTGCCTGTCGGGGCGGGCGCGTCCGAAAACATCTGCGGTCCATGCCCGGCGTACCAGTCTGCCACCCAGGCGCACTTCTCCACCTCGGCCTCAGCCTCCGAAAGGATCTTTCCCATTTCCGTGGTGATTATTTTCGCCAAATGCGCCTTGTTTTTCCGTAACGTCGCGGCGAGGCTTGAGAGTAGTTGTGCGCGTTGATGCACGGACAAGGTCCGGTATGACTTGAAGCTCTTTTCGGCGCGAACGAGCGCGGCTTCTGTTTCTTGAACAGTGAAAAAGGGGAATGTTTCAATCTGCTCCCCGGTGGCCGGGTTTACGGTGGAAAAATTAGACGAATTCATGTGCTCTCCTAATGAAGATTGTAAAGCGGTAACATAGCAGATCGGTCCCCGTCAAATTGGTTTTAATCGTATTCATGAGGTCATTTCAATTTTGGATGTAAAGACGACGTTATCCGGTAAAGAAGGCCATCATCCCGTCGTTATGAACCGTTCACATTCGCCGGCCCGGCGACGAACTCGAACCTGCCCAGTTTATCGGTGAGCTTAATGTTCTCTGAGTAGTCAACCGGACAGGCGATGATCGAGACCGTGCTATCGGCCAGCGCGCTTTGGAGGGTGGGGAGCAATTCGTCTGCGGCTTGAATGAGGTAACCCCTGGCGCCAAAGCTCTCCGCGTACCTTACAAAATCAGGATTGGTGAAGGCAATATGGCTCGACCGCCCCAATTCCAGTTCCATCTTCCACTTGATCAAGCCGTAATTCCCGTCAACCCAGATCAACACCACGAGAGGGATTTTCTCGCGGAGTGCCGTTTCGATTTCCTGGGAGTTCATCAGGAAGGCGCCATCACCCATCACCGCCAGCACCTTCCGGCCCGGACAGGCAAGTTTCGCAGCGATCGCTCCCGGAAGGGAAAACGCCATCGTGGATAGACCATTGGAAATCAGGCAAGTGTTCGGTTTATACGTGGGATAGAGCCGCGCCATCCACATTTTGAGAGCCCCCGTATCGACGAGCGCGATGTCGTCCGGCCCCAAGGCGGCCCGGGTATCGGCAACCAGTCGCTGCGGCTTGACGGGGAACGATGAATCGGCCCGGCCTCGTTGGATTTCCGCCTGCACCAGCGCGCGAATCTTACAGGAATCAGGATGGATGTCGGTCCCGGGCGGTACGGCGTCGGCCAGCGCATCCAGCGCCGCCGGGATGCTGCTTTCGATGCCAACGGCGACGTTGTAATGGGCATCGACTTCGGCCGGGTAGCGCTGAATATGGATGATCTGTTTGTCCGCACGGGGATTCATCCGAGCCGGCGGAAATTCCTGCAAGTCATAACCGACGGCAACGATCACATCGGCCTGGTCGAAGCCGAAGTTGACATAATCGTGACGCATAAAGCCCATCGCGCCCAAGGCATGGGGATGGTTGTCCGGAAACACGCCTTTGCCATGGAACGTCGTGGCGACAGGGATTTTGAGCTTGTCGGAAAATCGGAGCAGCGCCGCCTGGGCATGATTGCGAGCCGCTCCATGGCCCGCCAGAATGATCGGATTCTGTGCCGCCGACAACACTTGTGCGGCGCGGGCGAGCTGGGAGGGCGATGGGGCGTCATCGCGCACGACATTTACCGCCAGCGGCCTGGCTTCCAATGGGGCGGACATTGCCTCGACGTCTTCCGGCACGGCCAGGTAAACAGCGCCGGGGCGCTCGGTCTGCGCCACCTTGAACGCCTTGCGAACCATCTCGGGAACGGCTGCCGGGGTCAGCACCATATCCGACCATTTGGTCGCCGGCTTGAACATGGCAACGAGATCGATGACCTGGTGGGATTCCTTGTAAATGCGGTTCAGTCCGGCCTGGGCAGAAATGGCGACCAAGGGCACGCTATCGGTTTGGGCGTCGGCGACACCGAGCAGCAAGTTGATGGCTCCCGGCCCCAAGGTGGCCACACAGACGCCCGCCTTGCCCGTGAGACGTCCGTAGATGTCTGCCATGAAAGACGCCGCCTGCTCGTGTCGAACCAGGATGAATCGAATCGACGAATCATTGAACGAGTCGGTGAGTCGGATATTCTCTTCCCCTGGAATGCCAAATACGTATTCGACGCCCTCGCTTTCCAGACACTCTACAATCAGGGCGGCAACTGATTTAGTCTGATTTTCTCTGTTTTCCATTTTAATCATGATCGTTCTCCTTAATTATGATTATGTTCCGATATTGAAACCATGAGATCACTGCGTGAGGAACATGCACACGTCAACAAATGGTGCGGCCGGTCCGCCAATCGTAAACGCTTGCAAGGCGCTGGTCCCGAGATCGCGGCCACACGTGCGTGAGACTATCAGAATCAGAACGCGGTGCAATACGAGGAAAAATTAACCTTTACGATTTTTTTTTGATCGAATTAATAACCAAACGCCTGTAAAAAAAATCAAAATCCCAATGGCCGCAACCGAAGCAATCCAACGCAGCATTGCGCCGGGATTAGTGTAATAATAACTACCATCGGGATTATAAGAAACATTCTCCTTACCAACAATAGTTTCAATCCCAATCAATCGTTCCAAACCGGGAAAAACAATTTTGTTGCTAAAAACGACAACCAAAATCCCAAAAAGAATTAGCAGCCAGCCAATTATTTTTTTAGATTTGGTTTTCATTGTTATTTCGGCAACAAATCGGCGACCAGTGCACGTTCTTCCTTCAATTCATTTTCCGTCGCGGCGATTTTCGCCTTGCTGAAATCGTTGAGCGGAACATTTTGAACAATTTTCAATTTCCCGCCGTCGGTACGAACCGGGTAACTGAAAATGAGACCTTTCCCGATGTCATAATCGCCTGGGGTGCAAACGGATACGCTGAACCAATCGCCGGGTTTCGTCGGGGTGGTGAGATTGCGGACGGTGTCCACGACGGCGTTGGCGGCGCTGGCCGCGCTCGAAAGTCCGCGCGCCTTGATAATGGCCGCGCCGCGCTGCTGAATTGTGGAAATAAATTCGCCCTTGAGCCATGCGTCGTCCTTGATGACATCCGGCAAGGGACGACCGTTGATTTTGGCGTTGAAGAAATCGGGATACATGGTCGCGCTGTGATTTCCCCAAATCGCCAGATTGCTGACGGCGGTGACCTCCACGCCAGCCTTTTTGGCGAGCTGTGTTTTGGCGCGATTCTCGTCGAGCATCGTCATGGCGAAGAAACGGTCGGAAGGAACGCCTTTGGCATTGTTCATGGCGATGAGCGAGTTTGTGTTGCACGGATTACCGATGACGAGCACGCGCACGTCGCCGGCGGCATTTTTGGCGATGGCCTGACCCTGACCGGTGAAAATTTTTCCGTTGATGCCGAGCAAATCCTTTCGCTCCATGCCAGCCTTCCGCGGCACGGCCCCGACGAGCAACGCCCAGTTCACGCCTTTGAATCCTTCGTCGAGGCTCGACGTGGACACGATGCCTTTGAGCAGGGGAAACGCGCAATCGTCGAGTTCCATGGAAACGCCGCCGAGGGCGGTCATGGCTTTTTCATCGGGCACTTCGATGAGGTGCAGGATGACGGGCTGTTCCGGCCCGAACATCGCACCGGAGGCGATGCGGAAGAGGAGTGAATAACCGATCTGACCGGCAGCGCCGGTGATGGCAACGCGAACGGGAATTTTGCTCATAAAATAAAATGGAGCGCGAGTATAATTGCCGCGTTTGATTTCACGCAAGCGCGGAACGGTCTAAAAATTTCACAAAATATAGCTTGGCATCCCATTTTTTAAGCGTAAAACGGAATTGTTCTTTGAAATGAACAAGCGGTTGCTTGTTCGCCAGGCAGTCAAATGTCAGGGAACCCGGTGTGAATCCGGGACGGTTGCGCCACTGTAACGGCTACAAATTCCAATGCCACCGAGAAATCGGGAAGGCGGAAGGCGGTTCGAAGCCGAAGTCAGGATACCGGTTTGATTTGCGCTCGTCGTGGTCGAAGCAATTCGGCCAACTTCTCCGCAAAGAGAAGGATGAGGCCAGCCCGCTGAACTGTTTTCAGCGGGATTCGTTGGATGCCTTCATTCCCCGTTTTGCCGGAGCTTGAAGGTTTTTCTATTTTCAAATCATCAAACTCCGCGCTGGTCTCTCAACTAAAAAACCGTTCCGTGAATTTTTTAGCGGAACAAAATTGAAAGATCAGCCCATGAAAAAAATCCGTTTGCTGGCATTGGCCGGCTTGTTTCTCGTTTCCAAAGCACAGGCAATTTCGCTGAATGACATCCAACTGTGGACCGGCTCCGGCACCAACTATGCCGCCCTGGTCATTGAGTGGAATACGCCTGAAGTATTCAACTACACCACTGTTCCCGCTCCGGTTGCGAACAAAACGCTCGTATGGGGCTACCGTTTCAACGGGTCAGTCACGGGAACGCAAATGCTCGAGGCCATCGCCGCCGCCGACCCCAAATTATACATAGTGGATAATGATACCTACGGCACGTTTATTGAAGGCATCGGCTACAATCTTAATGGCAATGGCGTTATCGGTGTCACAGACGGGACCAGCACCAATTTTTTCACCAACGGTCTTCTTACCGATGCCACCGTGAACGTAGATGCTGCCTACGCGATCAACGGCGGCGATTTATACTGGGGCGGTTATTTCGGGCCAAACTGGCAAGTTTGGAATGAGCTGGGCGACAACGGTGGTTTTGAGGCTTCGCCAAATCGGGGAACGAATGTCTATTGGAATACCGACACGGGGGATCAAGGCCAATGGGCGTATGCCGATTATGGTTTGGATGATTTGCCGCTGACGAATGGTTCGTGGATTGGATTTTCGGTGGCGGCGGCCGGATACGATTCCAATACCAACGACGTCGCCTATTATGCCTTCAACTATGATGAACAAGCTCCGCCGTCGCCTGACGGCACTTATGTGGCTTATGTTTGCAACACGAACGACTTCGCGGTTCAAATCGTCAGCACGAATAATGTGGATCCCTACAGCCCCTATAATAATCCGACCGCGATTCTGAACCGCCCCACTTTACAATTTTTCGATCCCTACGACGGCGATGTCACCGACCGGGTCACCCTCATTGATCCGCCCTTCAATGTGGCGCCGGACGGCAGCGATGTAATCACCGAAATCAAAAGCGGCGGACAAATCACCGCGCAACTCGGCCGCAAAGTTTATAACGACCCCAATAATCCCTACGGCATTGATTTGATTGTTTATGGCTACGCGTTTTTTTCGGCAGCCGACACATCGGGAACCATCGGTGACGGAACGGATTTGAATGCCGCCACGTTAAGCAGCGGTTTTTTTGGGCATTCCGCAACGATTTCGGTGAGCCAGGACGGCACCCACTGGTATGTTTTCAGCAACACGCCGGCGCTTTTTCCGGACGAGGCTTATCGCTGGGATGACACGAATGCCTCGTGGACGGACGAGGAAATGAATCCGACCAAGCCGCTCAATCCCTACATTTATACGAATAACTTCGGCGGACAATCCGTTGCCAGCGGTCTCGATCAATTTATCGGCGCGGCGGGCGGCAGCGGCTATAATTTGAACGCGTCCGGTCTGCCGTGGATTCAATACGTCCGCGTTCAACCCGGCGCAGGCACTTACACCGTCATTGACGCGATTGCGGCGGTTGATCCGGTGGTCGTGGGCGATGCGCTTTCCATCACGCCGGGCAATCTGGCTTCCGGCATCACGAGTCTCGTTTTCCAAAAACCGGATGATACCAGTCAAAGCCTCATTGCCATTGACTTTGATTCCGTGAGCGACAGCGCCAGAATCAGCACCGTCAGCTTGAACGACTTTTCGTCGTTCGCGCCGGTCGAAGGCAACGTGTCCAGCGCGTATCAAATCATGTCGCGACCGGTGACCGGAACCAATGCCGTGACGTTTCAAGCGAGTGTCGGCTTGCGCGCGGGGGACAGTTACACCGGCAACGGCAACGACTTGCGCGTGTTCCAATGGAACTCCACGAACTGGACCTCGCAGCCGTTCACTTTCAATCCGACGAACGACGAGGTTCTGGTCGCGGGCATCACGAATTTTTCGGCGTTCGTCGTGTCGCAAATTGTGCCGCCGCAGTTGAGCATTCAAGCGCTCACGAACGGCTTCGCGTTTCAATTCACGCCGGTGCCGAATTGCGCGGAAACTCTGGAGCGCTCGGTCAACCTCCTGACGTGGACGCCGATCAGCACGTTCACCGCGACGAACGTGCAGCCGATCACGTTGCAAGACACCCACGCGCCAGCCGGCAAGGCGTTTTACCGCGTGCAATTGAATCCGTGATACCCAAAGAGCGGCGAGCGGCGGGCAATGAGAGCTGCTTTCAAAAGCAGCGGGGAATTCCCGTCGCTGGCCGCCTGCCGCGCGCCGGCACGTGCGCCTTCACCTTGATCGAACTGCTGGTCGTTATTGCCATCATTGCAATTCTGGCGGCCATGCTTTTGCCCGCGCTGGCCGAAGCCAAGTCACGAGCCAAACGCATTCAATGCGTCAGCAATCTGCGTCAACTGGACATCGCCGCGCAGGTCTATACCGGCGACAATTCGGACTTCTATCCGTTCGCCTACTATTTTGACGAGGTGAACAGTGTTTTTTACTGTTGGGATTTTACAACGTATGAAAATACAGGCCGCGTTGTTCCGGGAGTGCTTTGGCAAGGGCAAACCAATCCGCAAATCCAGCAATGCCCGTCGTTCAACGGCAGCGCGGATTGGGGCAGCGATCCTTACACCGGCTACAATTACAACACGAGCTACATCGGCCACGGCCAGGGTGAAAACGAAAATGATCCGACGGGTCAAGCCGCCCCGGTGCCGGCCAAAACGGCGGCGGTGAATCATCCGACAAAAACCGCCCTGTTCGGCGACGGCCAGTATTCCGCCGGCGCGGATAAATTCATGCGCGCGCCGTGGCCGAATCCCGGCGACGCCAATTTCAGCGGGCGTTACGCCGGCACGCAAGGCTACCGCCACGACGGTCGCAGCAATGTCGCTTTTTGCGATGGCCACGCGGAATCATTGTTCGCGTGTTATACGACCAATTCGGATGGCGCGGCCAATGTCGCGCCCGGCACCGGATTTCTTTCGCCTGACAATTCCCTGTATGACTTGCAATAAGATTTTATGAACAAACCGCGTTTTTACTTTCCGGCCGGCAAGGACAACCCATTAAAATGAATCCCACTGCGGCCAACACATTGGATGCCTGTCAATGTCCCTTATGCTTCCGGCCCAACGATTGCCAGCGCTGCACGGTTGCGGCCTACAAAGGTTCATGCTGGTGCGCCAAAGTTGAAATACCAGAAGCGTTGCTCGCGCAAGTGCCACCGGCTTTGCGAAATAAAACCTGCATCTGCCGTGCTTGCGTGATGAAGTTCAACCGGATAAAAAAAACAAATCCAACGGCGCAAAAACTTTGGCCCGGTGATTTTTATTTTGATGCAGGCGGGCTGATGGTTTTAACCGCTGCTCATCATTTGCGACGCGGTTATTGCTGCGGCAGCGGATGCCGCCATTGCCCTTACACCGGAGACAAACGATTATCGCTTCCTGCATGAATAGCCCATGGTTTTGGGTAGTGGTTCAGTTTGAAATTCAGTAAGTTTTATGCGGTAAATTACGAAAAAAACAACAGTAAAACTCTTCCAGATTGTGGACTGAATGAAGCCAGCCTAGAAAATGTATGCAAAAACCGTCTTGGAATGTAATAAATCGTCGCCGTTTATGGCGCACTTCATGCCCCTCACACTGACGAAGTAGTTCTCAATGGCTTTGGCATCGGACAATGAATCCGCCCGCCAACTTGTCCAACAGGACACGTCTTTTCTTTCTGTGTCTTTCCAATACTTTCTGCGTTCATGTGGCTCATGCGTAAGGCCAATTCGCCATACGCTAAAATCCATTGGGACTATCTTTGAGGTGATTTCGTTAATAATGTCTTGTCTGGTCATGATTCTTCGATGAATTGAGCAACAGCCGCACTACTCATGCCAGTTAGTCAAAGTAAGTGATATAGGCGTAATTAGTGCGACAATTTCTTCCAAGCTCCAAACGTGGTCAGAAATCCGGTAGTGGTTCAGTTTAAATTGCAGCCGTTCGGCAGACCCGCTGCAGCATCGCTGCAGCGGGGTTGCAGCATTGCTGCAGTAAGGTTTGCGGCATCGTCAGTGGCGACTTCTTCCGGGGGTTTTTTGCCGGTGATGTCGCTCCGCCGGGGCTCTCAAAAACAAAATGCGATTTAAGCGGATAAAGGAACGCATCAATTTTGAAGCGGGTGGAACAAAATTTCAGATTAAGCGCCGACTTGCTTTTGAATCGCGCCGCAAATTGTTCGCGACCACTTTTCCAAAACCTTCGTGTCGGGGCCTTCGAGCAGCAGCCGCGCCTTCGGTTCCGTGCCGGAATAACGCAACAGCACGCGCCCGCCGGCGGGTTTTACCTCCGCTTCGGCCTGGGCGACAAGTTTGAGGACGCCGTCGAGCTGATCGAACGGTTTTTTCTCGCGCACGCGGACGTTGGTGACGAGTTGCGGGAAGCGCGTCCAGCATTTCGCCAGTTTTGAAAGCGGCGTGTCCTTCGCCTTCATGATCCGCAAAATTTGCAGCGCGGCGACCAGGCCGTCGCCGGTCGTGCTGAAGTCGCGAAAAATCAAATGACCGCTTTGCTCGCCGCCGAAGTTGAATCCACCGCGCCGCATTTCATCAATCACGTTTTTGTCGCCGACGGGGGTGCGAATGATTTTGCCGCCGGCGGAGCTGATGGCGGCTGCCAAACCGGCATTGCTCATCACGGTGGTGACGAGAGTTTTTTCAGTGAGTGTTTTTTGCGCGAGCATATCGAGCGCGGCGATGGCCATGATATCGTCACCGTCAATCAACCCGCCTTTTTCATCGCAGAGTAAAACGCGGTCGGCATCGCCGTCGTGCGCGATGCCGATGTGCGCCTGGTGTTCGACAACTTTGGCGCAAAGATTTTCCGGGAACATGGAACCGCAATTTTCATTGATGTTTTCGCCGTCGGGCTGGTTGCCAAAAACAACGACGTTCGCGCCGAGTTCGCGCAATACGCAGGGGGTGGATTTGTAGGCGGCGCCGTGCGCGCAATCCACGACGATGCGCACGCCTTCGAGCGTCAGGCCGCGCGGAAAACCGGCCTTGGCAAATTCAATGTAACGTCCAAGCGCGTCGTCAATGCGAACAGCTTTGCCGATTTCACCGGCGATGGGGCGGATGTTTTCGATTTCGCCGCTGAAGACCAGATTTTCAATATCGGTTTCAATCCGGTCGTCAAGCTTGTAGCCGTCGGCGTGGAAAAATTTGATACCGTTGTCGGCATAGGGATTGTGCGAAGCGGTGATGACGATGCCGGCGTCGGCGCGCAGGCTGCGCGTAATGTAAGCAACTCCGGGCGTGGGCAGCGGCCCGATGAACAGCACGTCCACACCCATCGCAAGGATGCCGGACGAAATCGCGTTCTCGAGCATATAACCGGACAACCGGGTGTCCTTGCCGAGGACGATTTTGTGTTTGCCGCGTCCGCGCGACTGGCGTTCGAGATTTTTGAAAACGTGGGCGGCGGCACGTCCGAGTTTGAGCGCGGTTTCGGCGGTGACGGGTTCCACGTTGGCCGTCCCCCGGACGCCGTCCGTGCCAAAGATTTTTTTAGAAGAGCTCATGGGTGCAAATCATTCAACGCTTTTGGCGGCAAGATCACGCCCACTCTGGGCGGGTCAACGCCCAGGAGCGTCACGCCGGGTGGCGTGGAAACATCCACGCGCAGGCGCAAATCGCGCGCGGACGCGATGTCGGTGAGATCCACGACCGCGCGAATCTGGTCGGCCTGCAAAGTGGCCATGGTATCGGGCGGGCCGCCGACGGTGACGGAAACCGTGCCGGGCAGGACGCGGAAATCGCCCACGTTCGCACCGCGGGAAACGACGAAGACGGGCAAATTGTCATAAGTCACCTTATCACCGGCGTCCGGGGCGAAGACGGCTTTTGGCTCTTCGTAAATGTTGTGAACGGTGAGCCAGAGGACCACCGCCAAAATGACGGAAAACAATTTCCAGCCGAAATCTATGGTAATCCGATCATGCATAGTTATGAAGGTTTGATTCCATCGCCGGCAGGTTTGGCCGGCGGCGGCGGTTCGTTTTTTGTGATGACGGCCGGGCCGGGCTTGAACTGTTCACCCAACCGCTTGCGCAACCAGGCGACCGCATTACGCGACTTGGCCGGCTGCACGATCACGGAGGTGAGGAACGCGCGCAATTCCTCCAACGTCACGCCGCGCACGAGCTGGCCTTTGTAAGCGTGCGAAATCGCGCCGTTTTCCTCTGAAACGATAACGACGACCGCATCGGTTTCCTCGCTCAACCCGATGGCCGCGCGATGCCGCGTGCCGAGAGATTTGTTCAAATCCTGCCGTTGGGTCAGGGGAAAAATGCAAGCCGCATAGGCGATGCGGTCGCCTTTCAAAATCACACCGCCATCGTGGATCGCATTGTTGGGAAAGAAAATGGTTTCGAGCATTTCCGGCGTGGCCTCGCAATCCACCGGCACCCCGGATTCGACGACTTCATGGAGTTGGATGGATTGTTCGATGGCGATGAGCGCGCCGATTTTCACTTCAGCCAGACGTTCGCATGTTTGGATGATGACTTCGATGTTCTCGCGCTGTTCGTGCGCGCTGGCAAAGAGCGGCATATTTCCAAGTTCAGCCAGCAGGCGGCGCAGTTCCGGTTGAAAAATAATGAGAACGGCAATGGCAAAAAACGCGGAAAAGGTGGTGAGCAGCCAGCGCAACACCTGCAATTTGAGCAACGTCGTCACTGCGAACAAGGTCACCAGCACGACAACGAAGCCGATGACGACCGGCCAGCCGCGCGTGCCCCGCAGGAAGCGCGACGTGTAATAAATCACCACCGCGAGGATCAGAATTTCCAACACGGGCCGCCAACCATCTTGAAGATAAGTCCACATTATTTTTTTATCCGAGCGAGAATCGCTTCCGTCATACGAACGGCCTGAACCGTTTCCATCACGTCGTGCGTCCGGATGATTTGCGCGCCCGATTCGATGGCCAGACTCGCGCAAGCGAGCGATGCGGGCAAGCGTTCATTCAGATTGGCGCCGAGCAATTTTCCGATGAACGACTTGCGCGAGACTCCAATCAGCAGTGGTCGTGCCAACGTTGTAAAACTCCGCAGGTTTGCGAGCAACTGCAAATTATGTTCGAGCGTCTTGCCGAAGCCGATGCCCACGTCAAGAACAGCCCGGTCAGCCGCAATGCCGCAAGCGTTCAATCGCCGCAGTCGATCCTGAAAAAAATCACCGATCGTGCGAACCACGTCGGCATAAACCGGATTTTTTTGCATGGTCCGCGGTTCGCCTTGCGCGTGCATGCAAATGTAACCGGCGTGAAATTCCGACACAACTTTCCACATGGCGTCGTTTTCGCGATTGGCCGCGACATCATTGACGATGCTCGCGCCGGTTTGCAGCGCGGCGCGGGCGACGGCGGGTTTCATGGTATCAATCGAGAGCGGAATTTTAATTTTCGTCACGAGTTGTTCGATGACGGGAATCACGCGTTGCAATTCCACATTTTCAGCAACCGGTTCCGCGCCCGGTCGCGAGGACTCGCCGCCGATATCGAGAATTTCTGCGCCTTGTTCGACGAGTTTCCGCGCGTGAGCGACGGCTTGGGCAGAATCCAGAAATTTTCCGCCGTCGGAAAAGGAATCGGGCGTGACGTTGACGACGCCCATGACAAGGGCCGGTCGCGGAAAAGTGAATTCAAACTGGCGTGCGCGGAAGATCATTTATTGGCCGGCGCGGACGCGGCGCTCAAACCTTTCGCCTGAAGTAAGTGATGGTCTCGATGAGGCCTTGCGCGAGCGGAACTTTTGGTTCCCATTTCAGAATTCTTTTTGCCCTGGTGATGTCGGGCTTGCGCTGTTTGGGATCGTCCTGTGGCAGCGGTTTGAAAACGATTTTGCTCCCGGATTTAACGGCGCGGATGATTTCCCGGGCGAACTGGAGCATCGTCATTTCCGTCGGGTTGCCGATGTTCACGGGCAAATCGTAATCACTCATCATCAGCCGGTAAATGCCCTCGATCAAATCCGAGACGTAACAAAAGCTGCGCGTCTGCCGGCCATCGCCAAAAACGGTGACGGGTTTATTTTTCAACGCCTGGCTGACGAACGCGGGCACGACGCGACCGTCATTGATGCGCATACGCGGGCCGTAAGTGTTGAAAATTCTCACAATGCGCGTTTCGACTTTATGTTCGCGGTGATAGGCCATGGTCATCGCCTCGGCAAAGCGCTTGGCTTCGTCGTAGCAGCCGCGCGGGCCGATGGTATTCACGTTGCCCCAATACTCTTCAGTTTGCGGATGGACGAGGGGGTCGCCGTAAATTTCCGAAGTCGAGGCGATGAGAAAACGCGCCTTTTTATTTTTGGCGAGGCCGAGCGCCTTGTGCGTGCCGAGCGAACCGACCTTGAGAGTTTGAATGGGCAACTCCAAATAATCAATCGGGCTGGCGGGCGAAGCGAAGTGCCAGACGTAATCCACGGGAGTATCGAGAAAAATAAATTCGGTCACATCCTGCTGGATGAATTTAAAATCCGGGTTGCCGCCCAGATGAGAAATGTTGTCCACCGAGCCGGTGACGAAGTTGTCCAAGCCGATGACTTTGTGGCCGCGCGCCAGAAGCAAATCGGTCAAATGGGAGCCGAGAAAGCCGGCGGCACCGGTGACGACGGACACAGGTTGTTTTTTCTTCATCAAAGGCGAATGATTGAACCGTTAAATCGTTGCATGGTTACATGATCGAATGGTTGAAGCGTAGTAAAACGGTTCAATGATTCAACGATTAAAACGACCGGCATTTCACCTGGCACCGGTGCCGCGCAGGACGGCGGCCGGGGTGCGCAGCAAAATTTTCAAGTCGAGCCAGAGCGACCACTGGTCAATGTAATCGAGGTCGAGCCGCACCCAATCCTTGAAATCGCGAATTTCATTGCGTCCGCTGATTTGCCAGAGGCAGGTGAGGCCGGGTTTGACGCTCAAGCGGCGACGGTGTGCGAGGTCGTCGAAGCGCTTGACTTCGCCCACCGGCAAGGGGCGCGGGCCGACCAGGCTCATCTCACCGCGGAGGACGTTAAAGAGCTGCGGAAATTCGTCGAGGCTGTAGCGGCGAAGAAATTTTCCGGTGCGCGTGACGCGCGGATCGTTGGTGACTTTGAAAACCGGACCGCTCATTTCGTTCATCGCTTCGAGCTCGTGTTTGAATTGCTCGGCGTTGGTGATCATCGTACGGAATTTGTAAAGCGTGAAGGGTGCGCCGTTAAGGCCGGAGCGCTGCTGGTGGAAAAAGATGGGGCCGGACGAGGCGATTTTGATGGCCACGGCGATGAGCAGGAACAGCGGCAAAAACAAGAGCAACAGGATCAGCGCGCCGACGCGATCCATGACCCATTTGATCACGCCCTGCCAGGAAGACTCCGGGGCCGTCCGAAAAACGATCAGAGGTCGACCGAGCAATTCATCGAAGCTGGTGCGCGAAATCTGCGTTGTGAAAAAGTCGGCGAGCAGCCAGACCTCGACCCCTTCGAGTTCGCACGCTTTGATGATGTTTTCCACCTGCTCAAAGTAAGCATGTTTGGCGTTCAGGATGACGCCGTTGGCCGAATGATCATGCAGCATTTCCACAAGCTCCACCGCGCCGATTTGATTGAGGTCAACCTTGGCCACAACTTTAATGCCTTGGTCGGCTCGTTGATCCAAATCCCGCCACATTTTTTTGTTTTCCGTTTCCGTGCCGGCGAGAATGAAGCGGCGGTGAAACTGCTGCTGGGCGAATTTGCTTTTGAAAAGCAGCCGCAGTAATTCCTCCTTCAAACCAACCGCGCCAAAACTGATGAAACCGAACCAGATCAAAATTCCGCGCGCCACGGTCAAGTGGAAGAAATACAGGGTCAAGATCAGCCCCATCGTGATCAACACGCAGCTTCTCAACAACGGCCAAAAAATGACATTACGCGGGCATGGGGCAGTGCGGTCGTAAAATCCCTGTGATTCAAGGATGAGCGGCGCGGCGGGAATCAACACGACGTAAAGCCAGCGAAAACTTTCAAATGAGCTGGCGGGCACCAGATTCAGCCAGGCAATGATTTGCGGGTTGGAGCGCAGCGCATACGCAATCGAGAGGCTTACGGCAAACAGGCAGGCATCGGCCAACTGCTGGATTTGTATCCGAATCTGACGGTCACGTTGCAACATGGTTTTACGACTAAAAAACGGCTTTAAGGGTAAGGGGAAAAATTACAAATACCAGCATTTTAACCATTAACGTGCAATCGTGGCCGCGGCGAATTTCTGGCCGGGGGCCGGTTGAAATTCGGGCACCGAAGCCGCGATCAAATTTTTCACACGTTCGAACGTGGCATCTTCCTGACCCGGAAGACAGACTGTAAAATATGAAACGTAAGCCCAGCGTTGCAAAACGCCCGTCTGCATCAAGTCGCGCGTCAGCCACCAGAGGCGCTGCCAGTGGCTGGCGGTTTCCTCATCGTGCGCCACGAACCAAAACACATAGAGTCCGCGCACTTCCTGTTTCCGGCCATTGGAATCCGGAAGAAAAGTTGTCATCACCCATTTTGCGACCTGCAAATGATAAGGACGCACGTCTGCGATGGGAATGCCGATGGTTGTTCTCTGGTCAATGCGCCAGCCCTGGCTCGGCAGGCAGAATTCAGGTCTGTGAATGCTGGTCCGGTCCATGCCCATCAAAACGATGTTGGCATTTACCCAGAAACCGTCGGGCGCGAAGTAATGCCGTTGCGCGAAGCTGGTGTCCCCGGGCAGCGTATCCAAAACTGATTTATCTTCCGGCACATTTGTGGAAACGAAGTCGAGCGCAAGCGCCGGCAAATCGAAAGTCATCTTCACACTGCCGGGAACCGGCGTGGCCCTGATGCCCGGCCTGCCCAATTTTTGATTCAGCTTGAGCCAGGTCAGGGCACCAGCCGTGCCTGCAAACAACGCCATCGCGATTAAAAGAACCAGCCATTGGGATTTTTTCATGGTTGTTTCTTTTCATCCGGGCCGGATTTTTTTTCCAGCCAGCGTCCGATCCAAAGCAGTCCGAACATGGCCGGCAGGTAAGGCAACAGACTGATAATTCCAAATGGACCGCCTTCATGCACATAATTGCCCCACTCCTGCCCGCCCATAGCCGCGGCGACGATGATCAAAAGCATTCGGACAAGATTTCCCAAAACGGCAAACGGAACGGCCAGCGCTATCATGAACAGGCGTTTCCAGGGCGAGCGAAAGGTGATGAATCCGTAAATCGTGGCGAGCAGGGAAATTGCCACGAGGCTGCGGATGCCGCTGCACGCCGCGGCGACGTCGTATTGATAAGTGCCCATCGGATCGAACAATTCCGTGCCCCTGCGCATCACCCCGATTCCGAGAATGTAATGCGCCACCCATTCGGTCAGTTGGGAAGCAAGAATTCGCAATGGAGAAGTTATGGGCTGGAGCAGGATGCTGGATGGGACGCAAAAAATAAAGAGAAAGAACGGAAAGAAACTTTTTCGCAACCATTCGCGTCCCCAAGCCAATCCCATCAATCCGTACATCCCCACAAAGAACGCGATGATGGAAAGGCGCGCTTCCTGAATCAAATAACCGGTGACATGCAAGAGGAGTCCCAAAATGACAAAAAACAAAGCCAGCGGCCAAAATTTCAAGGGCAATTCCAATAATTCCCCGCGTTTCCACCAAAACAAACCAATCACCAAAAAGGGAATCAAAATCCCAATCGCGTCATCGCCGGAAATGCCGCCACCATTATACGCGGCCCACATCCAGTCAAACAGCGACGAACTGCGAGTATAGCCGAAGGTAGAATTTCCCCAAAATTGGAAAAGCGCCAGCCAGGCCGCCAATAAGGTGAAGAAAAATGTCTTGTTCGGCAACTGACGCCAGCAACCGGCACTATCCACACGCCAATCACGCGGAGTTTCACTGATGGAAGGGTCGTTCATTCGTGTTTGTTTCCATATTCAGATAACAAACATCCCCCTTTTACTCAAATAAATTGTTGTCAGTGCGCTGCCGGGTGGGCAAATCCTGCCACAAACCGAACAAACTGCATCGTTTCCTTTAGACTTGAGTCATTAGAGAATCCGGGCGAGATCGGGGTGTTGTTCGACAAACCTGCATTTTATGAAGGCCGAAAACCTCCGGCAAACAATAAAGAAAGCCGGCTCCGAGCTTTTACACCGGGGATCCGTGAAATTTAACCGCCTTCTTAATTATTCATTCGTACGTGTTTCCAATCTTGAGATAGACATACCAAAGGATTTATTCAAACAAAATCATTCGCAGGCGGCGTTTACTCCAACGAATACTTCTTCCAGCCGGCAAGCTGCGCGGAGATTTTCGCGGCAAACAAAGGATTATTCCGGAAATAACGCTTTGCCAGCCGCCGCGGCTCCCGGCACAAACGATAAAACCATTCCAGTCCGCTGCTTTGCATCCAGCGCGGGGCCTGTTTGACGCGCCCGCTGTGAAAATCAAACGCCGCGCCGACGCCGATCATCAGTGTCGCGTCCAACTTCGGCAGAAATTCCGCCATGAATTTTTCCTGTTTGGGAGTGCTCAAGCCGACCCACAGGATGTCCGGCTGCGCCGCGCGAATCGTTTCGATAAATTGCTTTTCTTCTTCCGGGTTCAACGGACGGAATGGCGGCGTGAACGTCCCGGCGATTTCCAATTTTGGAAACTGCGTTTGTAGTTTGTCCCGCAAATCCTTGGCGGTACCCGGTGCGCCACCATAAAAAAAGTGGCGGCACGGATTGGCTTCGCTCCACGCGCAGACATCCAGCATCAAATCCGGGCCATAAACGCGGCTCATTTTCGCATGACCCTTTAATTTACCCATCCAAACCATCGGCATTCCGTCCGGGGTGCAGAGAAACGCGCGATTCAAAATCCGCCGGAAGTTTTCATCCGTTTGCGCCTCCATCACGCCATGAATGCCGGTCACGCAAATGTAGCCTTTACGCCGCGCCTGCACGGCATCGGCGATGGCGGCCAGCGCGGCCTGCAAATTCAGCACGCTGATGCCGACACCGAGGACGTTGACACGTTCAATGGCCATAAAATTTCAGCATATTGAGTAAAAATTAAAATGCCAGCCAAACCCCGCGCACAAAAAAATCTTTCATTCGGCTTAAACTTCGCCCAAGTTTTGGGCTTGAGGACGCGACACAAGCCGCGCCGGAAACGATGAAACTAGCCCTCACGATTCTCGCTGAAAATCCCGCGCGTAAAACCGGATTAAGCACGTTTTTCAACGGGTTTGTGGCCAGCGCATTGAAACTTTTTCCCGAGGTGTCCTGGCTGATTTTTGCCGGGCCGGATCAAGAGTGGAAGGTAACGGATCCGCGCGTCGAATTGGTGCGCGATTTTCCGGCAAACAACCGCCTCAATCGCCGCTTGTTTGCCGATCATTTTCAAGCGCCGGCGGTGGCGCGGGCGCGGGGCGCGGACGTGCTGATCACCGTGGGCTTCGTTCCGATTCGCAAATGTCTGCCCACGGCGATGCACGTGCTTTCGTTGCAAACATTGGACAAAAGCAATCAACTGGGCTTCTTGCGCGAACTCTACCGGAATTCGATGATCAAATACGGCTGGCCGCGCGCCGACCTGGTCATCACCAATTCGCACTGGACGGAAAAGCAGATATTGTCGCTTCATCCCGAATTTCATGATCGCACGATGGTCAGTTACGAAGGGGTGCAGCATGAAATTTTTCATCCCAAGGCAACCGATAATGAACTGCCCCGCCTCAAAAAACAATTCGGTCTGGAGCCGGGTTATTTTCTCTGGGTTTCAAATTTTTATCCCTATAAACAGGCCGAACTTCTGATTGCCGGTTACGCGCGGCTCGATCCGGAAATCAGACGCCGGCATCCGTTGATGATGGTTGGCGGCAACTGGCTCAATGGCCTGGAAACGGCGAACAAACAAGTAGGCTCCTTGGGCGTCGAAAACGATGTAAAATTTCCCGGCTGGGTTCACGATGACATGCTTGCTCCGCTCTATCGTCATGCCGCCGCCTTTTGTTTGGCCAGCCGTGAGGAAACTTTCGGGCGCTGCGTGACCGAAGCGCTGGCTTGTGGCACACCGTGCGTGCTCAACGATATTCCCATCATGCGCGAAGTTACCGGCGGCCACGCCCTTATCATCAATTATCAAGATACCGCCGCCGTGGCCGGCGCACTGGGGAAAATCGTCACTGATGAAACCCTGACCGCCCGCCTGCGCGCCGGCGGAATATCACGCGCCAGCGAGTTCACTTTCGACAAGTTGACCACCGAACGCATCACAGCCATCCGGGGTCTGGTTGCAAAACTAAATGACCATCGCTGAAATCAAAAGGAAATGGTTGCGCGACCAAGGCAAGGAAACTTCCGCCCATGAATAATCCGTCCTTGAATTTGAAGGCAGGGACAGCGCTGCGCCGCCCGTGACGGCCAGCCGCAGGAACCGCCGCGCGGTGTTGCCACCATTGAAAATGACACATTACCCGATAATAAAATCATTGCGAAAACGCCCGCGCCAATTACCTTGATTTTCCTTGAAAATAGGCGTTCTCCAACTAAATTCAACCATCGGCGATTTCACGGCGAATCGCGAAAAGCTCATCACCGGTTACGAAAAAGCCCGTGTACTCGGCGCGGAATTCATTCTCGCGCCGGAAATGTTTCTCTGCGGCTACCCGCCGCGCGATTTGCTTTTGCGCGCCGATTTCATTGACGCTAATCTCGTCGCGCTTGCGGAAACGGCAAAAAGCGTCGGGGCCATTCCATTGTGCACCGGCTTCGTGGACAAAAATTCAGAGCGTCCCGGACGCGCGCTGCGAAATTCCGCCGCAGTTTTACAAAATGGAAAAATCATCTGGCGCACGCACAAAAGCCTGTTGCCGACTTACGATGTTTTCGACGAAGACCGTTATTTTGAGCCGGCCAAAAGCGTCGCGCCGTTTGAATTCGATGGACGCAAGCTCGGCATCACGATTTGCGAGGACATCTGGACGAGGATTTCTGGCCGGAGCGGCTTTATCGGCGCGACCCGATCAAGGAACTCATTTCGCAAGGCGCGGAAATCATTCTTAACATCGCCGCTTCGCCGTGGCATGACGGCAAGGAGAAAACCCGGCTCGAAATGCTCCAGCGTGTCGCGCGTGACGAGCGCGTGCCGCTGGCCCAAGTCAACCTGGTCGGGGCGAACGACGAATTGATTTTTGACGGCCACAGCGTCGTTTTGAATCACAAAGGCGAGTCGCTGGTGCTGGGCAAAGGATTCACCGAGGAAATTCTGGTGGCGGATTTGGGAACAAATTCGCTGCCTCCAAAAATCGAATGGCCCGTGCGGGAAGATCAAATTTTTTCCGCTCTTTCACTCGGTATCCGCGATTATCTTCACAAATGCGGTTTCAAATCGGCGATTGTCGGTTTATCCGGCGGCATTGATTCGGCGCTGGTCGCCGTGCTCGCGGCGGACGCGCTCGGCGCGGACAACGTTTTGGGCGTGGCGATGCCCGCGCGATATTCGAGCGCGGGCAGTTTGACTGACGCCGGGTTGCTCGCAAAAAACCTTGGCATTCGTTGCGAAGTTTTGCCGATTGAATCCATTTTCCAGTCGGTGGAAAAACAATTGGAAAAGGTTTTTTACGGAACGAAGCCAAACGAGGCGGAGGAAAACATGCAGTCGCGGCTGCGCGGCGTGACGTTGATGGCGCTGTCGAACAAATTCGGCGCGCTGGTGCTGACGACGGGCAACAAATCGGAGATGGCCGTCGGCTATTGCACGCTTTACGGAGACATGGACGGCGCGCTCGCGCCGCTGGCGGACGTTTTGAAAACGGACATTTACAAAATCGCGCGGCGGGTGAACCGGGAAAAAATGATTATTCCCGAAGCATCAATCACCAAACCGCCGAGCGCGGAGTTGCGGCCCGACCAAAAGGATCAGGATTCACTGCCTGAATACGAAATACTTGACGCGATTCTGGATTTATACGTTGTAAAAAATTCAAGCAAAGAGGAAATCATTCGCGGCGGTTTTGACGCGGCGGTGGTCAACGACGTAATCAATAAAATCAATTTCAGCGAATACAAACGGCGTCAGGCCGCGCCTGCGTTGAAAATTTCGCCGCGGGCGTTTGGCATGGGGCGGCGGATTCCCATCGCCCAGCGCTTTCGGACGCCGCAATGAGGTTCAAATGAAAACGCCATGAAATTTTCCATCATCACGCCGAGCTTTCGCAATTCAAACTGGCTGAAGCTCTGCATCGCCTCCGTGGCCGACCAGCAGGGGGTCGAACTCGAACACATGGTGCAGGATTCCTGTTCCGACGACGGCACGCAGGACTGGCTGCCGCACGACCGGCGCGTCAAGGCGTTCATTGAAAAAGACGGCGGGATGTATGACGCGGTGAATCGCGGCTACCGCCGCGCAAGCGGGGACATCCTCGCTTACTTGAACTGCGATGAACAATATCTGCCCGGCGCGCTCAAAACCGTCCACGAATTTTTTGAAGCGAATCCAAAAATCGAAGTCGCGCTCGCCGGCAGCATTGTGACCGACGGCACTGGAAATTATATGTGCCATCGCCATGCGCTGGCGCCGCATCCGCAACACGTTTGGTTTCGTTTTTCAGCCTTAACCAGTTCGATTTTTATCCGCCGTCGGGTCATTCATGAGCGCGAAATTTTCTTTGACACGCACTGGCGCGATCTCGGTGACTTTCACTGGGTTTTGGCGCTGATGAAAAACAAAGTACCCATGGCCGTTTGCGATTCATTTACGTCCGTCTTTGCCGACACCGGCGAAAATATGAATCTTAAACCCAATGCCATTCGGGAAAGAAATGAAACAGTAGCCATGATTCCGCACTGGGTGCGAACGCTCAAACCCATTTGGATTTTGCAACATCGTTTGCGCCGCGTCGCCGCCGGCCATTTTTCATTGAAGCCGACGAGCTATTCCATCTACACGCTGGCCAACCCGGCACAACGCGTGAAATTTGACGTTCCAAAACCAACCGGGATTTGGTGGAATCGGCTATGAGCAATGAGAACCGTGCTAAATACATTTTCATTGCACCGAAATTTGCAGAAGACCCGCGACCAAGGGAATTGAAAAAAGAAGGATACTAATGCGTTTTTGCCTTTGCTTTTTGGCTTGCGGCAGCGGCGCGGCAGCGAGGCTGCAGTGGGTCTGCGAACAACTTTTTCAGTCAGTCACTCCGAGCCTACGGTTGTGATTATGACGGAAAAAGCTAATTTTGCCATTTGAATAAATCAAAATCCAGGTATTATATTGGGGTTGAGTTTCACGGTGCAGTCACACGAACGGTTCGCGTAATTGGGAAGCGAACACACCGCAATCAGAATGAAGCGTTTTTTTCGAATTTTGAGTGTCGGCACAGTGTTGGTCATGTTGATCACAAAAGAAGTAATCGCCCGAAACTTCTTTGCGGCCAGTCCGATTGATTTTTTCACGAATGTCGCGTCCCGCGCCCTGTCACAGCAGTTGAATCTCAATCTAAATCAGATTCAGATTTATCCG
>JBEKBA010000003.1:0-67421 GCA_050015635.1 Verrucomicrobiota bacterium | reverse complement strand
CGTGGGGGTATAAATCGCAACAGCCACAATCAGTTGTGAACCGCAGCTCACGGCGTGAAAAATGGCATTTCGCTCGGCACAAATCGTCAAGCCATAAGAAGCGTTTTCCACGTTGCAGCCGGAAAAAATCCTGCCCTCCGTTGTCAAAACGGCAGCACCCACTGGAAAGTGGCTGTAGGGGCAATACGCCCGTTTTGAGGCCTTGATCGAAGCAGCCCGTAATTTCTTCAGGAAAGCCTCCGAAACCAGTCTGGTGTTTGGCGCTGTTGGCATCAACAATTTTCAATCATTATACTGCAACGTATCGCACGCTCAATTCCTTTTTTGCACACTTTACCAGCAAAGTGAAAAGGGATTGAACCGCGAAGAACGCCAAGGCGGACAGCGCAGCGCGCTATCCCCATCTTCACACTGATACCACGCCGAATTTTTAGCAGGTTTGTTATGCGCTCATTCAGATTCAGCGCCCCGATAGGGTGCGTCCCAAATGACATCCGGCAGCAAGGCTTCTTCTTCGCTATTGACGCCGCTAGGATTGGGGCTTGGGCCAGGAGGACTTTGGATATAGGAGGTCTTGAAATAAGCGGCATGACCGTCAAAGAAATTAATGATGCCGCCCTTGTTATGGCGTGAAGCGAAACTTTTTTGGCGATTGGCCGGATTGACGGAGTTATATTGGGGAGAATCATTGACTATTTCAGTGACCGGATTAAAGACGCAGTCAAACATAAATACCGTTGCGGAAGGCTGCAAAAAACCAGTCATCCTGGGCATGTTCGGATAGGTCATGGAAGACGTGCCGTCGGCCTTCCTTTTTAAGTCAATATTCATGTCATAACTAAAAAACCCGTACTGACCCTGCCCGGCCAAATGAGTGCCATTGCCGGTCCCGCCAACCGTGGCCAGAGACATGGTGGCAGAAGGGCACTCCCAAATAGGCCCCTTGCCGCCGGGAAAGGGCAGATAGGTGGCTGCTTTGGTTGAACCAGCGCCGTGGGTACTGGTGAATTGGCTATAATAAACCGACAGATTTTGTTCCGCAACATACGTTGGCAATAAATTAAACCAGGCATTAGGGTCAGTGGGTGTGCCGTTATCACCACTTCCAGGATAGTCCCCCGCCGAGTCCATGCCATCACGCGGCAGGCCATCGTGGTTGTCCGGGGAATACAATTGGATGGACAGTCCCCATTGCCTTAAGTTGGAGAGGCAATTGGCCTGCCTCGCCCTTTCCTTGGCTCCGGCCAGAGCCGGTAACAACATCGCCGCCAGGATGGCGATAATGGCGATGACGACCAGCAATTCAATGAGCGTGAATGCGCGCCGTTTGGCGGCGGCATTCACACCCGTTGATCCTGTTTTTTTACGTATCAAGTGATCTGACACGAATATCATGGGCTGCTGACCTTATAGAACTGGGTGGCAGCGGCATTGGTTGTCGTATAAGAGCCGATGCTGGGATAATAACTCAACCCAAAGGCCTGCGACCAGGGCCCGAGTATATTCGTGGCGCCATAGACACTGTAAGTCGAGCCAGGCACCGCCGGCCAACTGATGGTGGAAATGCTGTTGCTATGGGCAACACCGACCTTAAAGGAGGGGGGCAGAGTGGTGACGAAATCCTCATAACGCTGAGGATAAAAGAGTGGGTAAGGGGTTCCAAAATTTTCTATCGCCGTTACCCCGGTCAATTGATAGCAAAAGCTGGGTATGGGCTGGCCCCAGAGATTGGTGCCAAATTGATTCACGGCGTTGGTGTAGGTATAAACATCAACCTCAATATACGGTCCATTAGTCGAGTCAGTTTGATACGCATCCAACTCCGTCTCGGCGTTGGTTCCAAAATTGCCACTCACCGGCGCGCCCGCGGTGGTGAAAAGATATACATTGGTCAACGTGACCAGCGAATCTTGAATGCCAATGCCATAAGAGCCCATGCAGTTGGTGGACATCAACGCAAGGTTAAGCGGCGCGACTTGCGGCAGCGCAAGGCCGTTTGTAATAACATAATTGGTGGTTCCCGGATCACCGATATTCAGTTCCAAATCTCCATAATATTCCTCGACTTCACACGTAACATTCACATAGGAACCCACCGGCGGGTTATTGCTGGCGTCTCCGGGATCTAAAAACACAGTCGCACCGCCAACGCCGGGCGCCGCGTTGGTATCCTGAATATAGTATAAACAGTAGGCATGGTCACCCTCGTAATATACCAATTGACCAAACTCCGTCACCACACCCTGAACATTATAAAGCGCATTCCCATTCGGAAAATATAGCTCATTATCGAGGACGGGATCGTTAGTCAAAAAAGAGTGCAGGTAGGCAATGGTGACGTTGGGCACCGGTGTGACCAGCACAGAGTTAGTGGTGCTGTTAGTGGCGCCAAAACCGTTGGAAGCCGTAACATAATACAGACCATCAGCGGCGTAAGCAGCAGGAAAGGTATAGCTTGCGCCGGACGCCACGGCAACGAAAGTATCAGTGTTCGTTTGTTCATAATACCATTCGTATGAGATAGGCGAGGAGCCATTGGCAGAGGCACTTAACGTAATGGACGAGCCGAGGCTATTGGTCGCACCGGTCGGCTCCAAGACGAAGAAGGGCGCCGATGGTGCGAGGACCCTGACTATGGCATTGGTACTCTGGACAGAGCCGACGGTATTGGAAACGACGACATAATAAGTGGCCGTGCGTGACAGGTTGGTCACGCTGAGAACGGGGGTTTGCGAACCCACCACCGTCGGGGGATTATCCACCAACGCCACATTATTGGAATACCATTGATACGTCTCATCAATGCCCGAAGCCGCCGTGTAAAGCGAGACGCCGTTGCCAGGATAAAGATTGGTGGTTGCCGGCTCGACGCCAAAAACGGGAAGTTTTGGTATTGTTGCGAACCCAAAATCATTGGACGATGTGCCAATATTCACGTTGCCAATCGCCACAATGCCCTGATCGGCATATTGGCTGAACCCGATTTGTGAAACGCTTAACACGGCATCAGCATCCTCCGCCGGAGTGGACGCTTCGTCGGTCGCAAAAACGTTATTAAGGTCTATCAAGTCATTCGTAGATGGGTTTACCCATAGTTCGGCATCTGCCGTTGAAGCGTTAACATTGGTATCGAATTCGAAAACGACCTGATACGTTATGCCGGTGGCCAAATCCAAGGGAAAATTGGTGGTACCGGTGTCTTCGAAGGAAGTCGCAAAATCGGAAATTCCCAACCGGTATGTTCCCGGCACGACCGTGCCATCCGTATCAACGAAAATGTGGGCGGCTTCATCGTTGGTATTGTCCTTGAAAATGCAGAAATAACCGCCATATTTCGTGGGGAGCTGGCTGCAATTGATGGTAAAGCTGGCCCAGGCAATCGAACCTCCCAGCTCATTGACAACACCCTCGCCGTTGGTAGGCGCCGCCACGGCGTCACTGTTAGTTGAATTGAGAATCAAGAGATCATTGGACACAAAGGCGTCAAGTTTTGGCGTTGCCGGCGAGTAGCAATACCATAAACCGTCGGTTTCAATCATTCCGTTCGGATAAATCAAATTATCCGTAAACAACAAAGTCGCACGCAGGGACATCCCCGCCAGCAACAAAAAAAGCGCAAACACTGTTAACTTTTTCATAGGTGACTCTTAATTTATGGTTATTATTTCATGATTACACCACTTTTGGGATTTTATCCCAATTGCAGCCTTACACACGTAACATTTTGGAAACAACTTGCCTTCTTTTTGCTCCAAAAAATGAGTGAGAAACAATCCGGTCTGCCTTGACCGTTACAAAATGTTCCACTCATCATCGGACGTCGTTACAATTCAACCGTAATCTTCTCCCTGTTTCCCTTTTTTATTGGTCTCGCCTTGTTATTACAATAAACCAATAGAAGCTTTTCTCACAAATCGCCGGCGATGGCAAGTGTTTTTTTATAAAAAATATTCACACGTTTTAAACACAATTAAAATTCACAAAATTTGTTGTCGAAAATTATGTCGGCTGCGAATATCAAGACAACAAATGGGAAAAATAATCCGCCTTTCGCGGTTGCTGATTGCAAGTTGCACCAACGATGTGTTCGAGGCCACACACGCAACCGTGCCGCCGGGAGTTGTCATATATGACAAATGCAGGATTTCAGAATTTGGAGTTTGACCACCATGACCCACCAGAGGTCAAATGGACTCAAGGCATTTATTCTTTGTCCGAAGGCGGCTGAAAAATCCGATGAACTTTCTATTCCTCATCGAAAAAAAGCGGGATGGCCAAATTCTCGCACCGGACCAAATCCGCGAATTTATCCGCGAATTCACCGCCGGAAAAATCCCTGATTACCAAATGGCGGCGATGCTCATGGTCATTTATTTTCGCGGTCTGGACACCATCGAAACCACCGCGCTGACGCTCGCCATGCGCGATTCCGGCGACGTGCTGAAATTTCCCGGGGACCAGCGCCCGCTCGTGGACAAACATTCCACCGGCGGCATCGGCGACAAGGTTTCACTGCCGCTCGCGCCGTTGCTCGCGTGCCTCGGCTTCCGCGTGCCGATGATTTCCGGTCGCGGTCTAGGCATCACCGGCGGGACGCTCGACAAGCTTGATTCCATTCCCGGCTTCAAAACGCTTTTGTCCGCCGAAAAAATTGTCGGGCAGGTCCAGAAAACCGGCTGCGTCATCTGCGGCCAGACGGACAGGATGGTTCCCGCCGACAAAAAAATTTACGCGCTCCGCGACGCCAGCGGAACGGTTCCAAGCATCCCGCTCATCGTTTCTTCCATCCTCTCCAAAAAACTCGCCGAGAATCCGGACGCGCTCATTCTTGACGTAAAATTCGGCTGCGCCGCGTTCATGCAAACCAAAACTGACGCGCGCAAACTGGCGAAGGCCATGGTTGCGCTTGGCAATAAATGCGGCGTGAACACCCGGGCAATATTGACCGATATGAACACGCCGCTGGGTCGCGCCGCCGGCAATTGGCTGGAAGTGAAGGAGAGTGTTGATTGCCTCGACAACAAAGGTCCGGATGATTTGCGGCAACTTGTCCTCGACTGCGCCGCACATCTGCTGATGCAAACCAAAAAATCAAAACTCCCTGCCGCCGCACTCAAACAGGCCGGGGACTGTCTCGATTCCGGCGCGCCACGCGCGAAGTGGGATGAAATGCTCATTGCCCAGGGCGCGGACTTGAAGGCGTTCAATCAAAAACTTTTGCCGGACTCAACCGCGCCCGCCGTTTTGGAATTAAAATCGCCGGGCGACGGATTTGTTTCCAAAGGTAATGCCCGAATCATCGGCGAAGTGGTTCGCAATCTGGGTGGCGGCCGGCTCACCCGGGATTCAAAAATCAATTATGATGTCGGCGTTGATAAAATCGCGAAACCCGGCGAGCACGTCAAAAAAGATTCAGTTCTCGCCCGGGTTCATGCCTCCAGTCGCGCCCGGGCCGGGGACGCAATATCGCAACTGAAACCGGCCTTTGAAATTTCCGCAAAGCCGCAGAAAATCGCGCCGCTGATTTCTGAAATCATCACGGGATGACCGGACATTTGCCGGGCCCTCTGACCGGCGGTAACGAACGTGACGGGTTTTGCATCATTTTGTTTTTGCAGGTTTTGCGCAGGAAAACGGGGGTAAAATCGAATATTTGTTAAAGGCATTATCCCGCAAGAAAAGCTGTGAATAAAATGTTAATAAGTATTTTTAAAAAACCCTTGATTCAAAGAGGAGTTTCAAGCATAACTTATTTCAAGGAAAGTAAGCTTCCTCTCAGAAGGAGAAAGCAAAAACAATAAACTCAGAAACAACGTTAGTAGTACTCTATTAAGACTTATGAAAAAATCTTCTTTAATCACAGGTGGTATAGTATCCGCAGCCGTTTTAGTTGCTGTAAACGCTTTTGCACAAGTCGGCACTCAAAGTGCGGCGGGAATTCAAACGGACGCCTCTGGTACAGTGGTTACGTATGGTAGTTATTATAATGGCAATTACCCCGTTATCACAGCAGTGCTAGACTCGGGCGGCACACTTAACGGGCTTACGTATTCTGGCAAAGATGAGTCGTTTTTGGCTTACGATGGAAGCGGTTCACTTGAATTTTTCGGGATTGAGCCCGGCTCACCCACACTGAGTGTGGGCGAAGGGATCGGCATTACATCAATAAAATATAGTCCATACGAAGGGCTTCCGGAGCTGGCCACGAATGCCAGCACCGCATTCACTTTGTATCCCTCGAGCGGCGGAAACGTAAACACAGTGCCAGCGCCTGTAACCGCCACCGTTGCTACTCTTAATACCGATGCTGGTTTATTAAGCGCCAATGGAACATTGCCCAATAGTGTTGCAGGTAATTTGATAGTAATAGATAACGTAACTATCGGCCTTGGCACAAACCTTGTCACGACATTCGGAATTAAAAACCTCACTCTGACGGCAACAGATATCACCGGCAGTGCCGCCCTCTATTATTATGTGACAGACGATGAGTTAGCCAATCAAAATCTGTATGGCACAACGATACCAACTGGTCCAGTTGACATTGAAGGAGTTGAGACCGTTTTCGACGGGGCAGCGGAAATTGATTTACTTGCAATTGTTCCGGAGCCGGGGACATTGGCACTATGTGGCGCGGGCGCCGCAGTATTGGCATTGTTTGTCTTCCGTTCACGCAAAACAGCGTAAGGTTGTTTTTTAGAGTTTGATTTCAACAGGCGCACCTTCGGGTGCGCCTTTTTCTTTTAATTGCGAGCGGCTAAGCGGGAGTAGCTAGCGGACGTGCAGCAGCGCGTCCGTGCCCTGCAGAGACAGCTTGCGCAAAAAACTTCAGCGTCTAATTTTCCATAATGAAACGACCGCAGTTGGTTTCCGCCGGTTCCTTGAACCGGATGATTCAGGCCGGTATTGATTCCTGCAAGCGCGGGAACTTTCCACAGGGCATCGAATTTTTCGAACGTGCCTGCCGGCTGGATCCGGCCAATTGGCGACTCCAACTCCAGTTGGGCCACGCTCACGGTTTCAATTACGACTACGCGGCAGCCGAACGCTGTTTGGAACAGGCCGTGCGCGTTGCGCCGCATAAAACGGAGGCTTTGGCAGCCGCCGGGCGGTTATTACTTGAGTTCAACAGACCCCAACTGGCCGAGGATTACTTCCGGCGCGCCCTGGAACGAAAAGACGCCCCGGCGGAAATCTTCGCCCGGCTGGCGGCACTTTACGAGCGCACCCGCCGCAGAGAAGAGGCCGCCGTCCTGGTGGAGCGCGCCCTGCACCTGGACAATGCGTGCCCGTTGGCCCGGCTCACGCAAGCAAAATTGCACCGGCAGGCGGGGCGGCTGACGGAAGCCGAAGAGGCGCTGCGCCCCATCCTGACGGCAGCGAATCGCGAGTCGCGAGTGCGGGGCTGGTATGAGCTGGGCGGGATTTACGACCGGCAGGAGCGTTATGACGAGGCCATGTCCGCATATTTGGAAGCCAAGGCGCTGCTGCTGCCGGACGCGCCGCCCCTGCTCGCCGAATTACAATCATTTCATGAATACTTGAAGCAGGCGCAAAATGACGTCCCGGCCGAACTTTTCCAGCATTGGTCCGATTTTGGCCGGGAACTTCAACCACCCCATCGTCTGGCATTTTTGGGCGGACATCCGGGTTCTTCTCACGCGCGGCTTGCCGCAAGGCACGCCCATGGTGGCGGCGCTCGACAGCGCGCCCGTCGAGTCGTTGCGGCAGACCCGGGAACGCTATTTTCGTTCGATGGAATTGTTCCTCGACAAGCCCATCGGGGACCGGCTGTTGATTGATAAGAATCCCGGCCTCCAGTATTTAATTCCCGCCCTGATTCGCGTCTTCCCGGAAATCAAACTGCTGGTGGCATTGCGGGACCCGCGGGATGTAGTCTTGAGTTGCTTCATGCTGTCACATTGGCCCCTCGACACCGGCAACGCCAGTTATCTGAACCTTGAGGGCGCCGTTGAACGATATCACCGGGTGATGGGAATGTGGCTGACGCTAAGGCCGCTGATAAAAAATCCATTTCTCGAAGTGCGCTACGAGGACATGGTGGATGACCTCGAATCGGTGGCGCGCAAAACACTGGATTTTCTCGGCGTGCCCTGGGATGAACGCGTGCTCGCCTTTGACGAACATGCCCGCAAAAAGATGGTGCGCTCCCCGACCTACGCCGACGTGACGCAGAAAGTTTATAAGCGCGCCCGGGGACGCTGGCGTAATTACCAGAAATATCTGGAACCGCATCTGGAAAGGCTGGAGCCGTTTGTGAAGGCGTTCGGGTATGAGTAAAGCAGTTGAAAGCGGCGAGCAACGAGCAACGAGCCAAATGAGCAAAAGGCAGAAATTTGGAAAGCAGAAATTAACCACCAAGATGTCAAGGCACCTTGCGGTTCGGCCACCACGCGAAAATGTTTGGGACACGGTGGAAGTCCTTGCGGACGGCCACCAGTCCCTACTGTGGTGTTTGACTTGCGCAAAAAGCTTCAGCGTCTAATTTTCCATAATGAAACGACCGCAGTTGGTTTCCCAGGGTTCCTTGAATCGCATGATTCAAGCCGCCGATGAATGCTGCAAGCGTGGCGACCTTCAACAAGGCATTGAGATTATCGAACGCACCACCCGGCTGGATCCGGCCAACTGGCGGCTCCGGCTCCAGTTGGGCCGCGCCCACGGTTTTAATTACGACTATGCAGCAGCCGAACGCTGTTTGGAACAGGCGGTTCGCTTTGCACCGCATAAAACGGAAGCCCTGGCAGCCGCCGGGAAGACATCCATTGAGTTCGGCAGACCGCAAATGGCCGAAGGATACTTCCGGCGCGCCGTGGAACAAAGAGATGCAACGGCGGAAACCATCGCAAGACTGGCGGCACTTTACGAGCGCACTCACCGCATGGAAGAGGCCGCCGTCCTGGTGGAGCGCGCCCTGCATTTGGACAATGCCTGCCCCCTGGCCCGGCTCACCCGGGCAAAATTGCACCGACAGGCGGGGCGACTGGTTGAAGCCGAACAGGCGCTGCGCCCCATGCTGACGGCAGCGGATCGCGAGTCGCGAGTCCTAGGCTGGTATGAGCTGGGCGGGATTTACGATCGGCAGGGGCGTTATGACGAGGCCATGACCGCATATTTGGAAGCCAAGGCGCTGCTGCTGCCGGACGCGCCGCCTCTGCTCACCCAATTGCAACCCACCATCAGACATTTGCAAGAAATGCAAAACAACATCTCAGCGGAACTGTTGCAACGTTGGTTTGATTCCGGCCGGGAGCTTCAAACAGCCCATCGTCTGGCATTTTTGGGCGGCCATCCCCGTTCCGGGACGACCTTGCTGGAGCAGGTGCTGGATTCACACCCGGACACCGTCTCGGCGGCAGAAACCAGGGTTTTTACCGACGAAGCCCTGGTTCTTCTCACGCGCGGCTTGCCGCAAGGCACGCCCATGCTGGCGGCACTCGATGGCGCATCAGTCAAATCGTTGGGACAGGCTCGTGAACGCTATTTTCATTTGATGGAATTGTTCCTCGACCAGCCCATCGGGGACAGGCTGTTGATTGATAAAAATCCCGACTTCCAAAGTTTGATTCCGGCCTTTGTCCGTTTCTTTCCGGAAATCAAACTGCTGGTGGCAATCCGTGATCCGCGGGATGCAGTCTTGAGCTGTTTCATGCAGCCGCTTTGGCCCCTTAGCACAGGTAACGCGACCTTTCTGAATCTTGAAGGCACGGTTGGAACCTACACGCGGGTCATGGGGATATGGCTGACGCTAAAGCCACTGGTAAAAAATCCATTCCTTGAAGTGCGCTACGAGGACATGGTGGACGACCTCGAATCGGTCGCGCGCAAAACGCTGGATTTTCTGGGTGTGCCGTGGGACGCGCGTGTAATGAAATTTGATGAGCATGCGCGGCAGAAAGTGGTGCGCTCCCCGACCTACTCCGACGTAACCAAACCGGTCTATAAAGGCGCCGTTGGCCGGTGGCGCAATTACCAGAAATATCTGGAACCGCATCTGGAAAAACTGGAGCCGGTTGTGAAGGCGTTCGGGTATGAGTAAAGCAGTTGAAAAGCGGCGAGTAGCGGGTAGCGGGTGGAAAACAGACACGAATTGACACGGTTTTTCGGCAAATCAAGCCGCGCGCCTCCACACCCGGAAGCCAGATATCGTAAACTGAACCTGTGTGAACCTGTGTCGAGCTTTGCGCGGCAAATTGTTTGTGCCGCGCACGGAACTGCTGTAATGGTTGGAAACCTGATGAGGCCAATATGAGCAACCGATTCGATAACCGCCCTCTGGCAACGCTGGAGCAACAAGCCTGTATCGAAGCCAGAGAGCATTTTGCTGAACAACTGAAACAAATCCTGGCCACCCGGGAGGCAATCCAACGTCTGGAGCGGAATTTTGCCATAACGGCCCTGGCGGTGGACATGGCCGCATCAACGTCTCACGGGAATGTCATCCAGGTTGACGGAAACGAGAAATGGTTCAAAGGGGTTGATTTCATGGACAATACCTGTCTCTGTCACCGCCAGATCGACGGCCAGATGGAGTACGCGGTGGTGGAACATATTCCGGCACGAGGCACAAACGAAATCTGGAACCGGGGGCGCAATGCCGTTGATGTGTTGAAGGTCTTTGCCGGGGAACGGGAGCACGCGCTGAAAATTTGGGCTGAGGACATTAATGCGCAGGTGAGGAAATTTCTGGCGCAGAAATATCCCGGCGAGGACATGAGTCGCGTGGCCGACAGCTTCATGTACCCATTCACTCACGCGGTCTCCCGCCCGCACCCCCGGGCCCATCAGCAAAATCACAGCCGGGAAATTCGGATTTGAGCACCACCGACAAGCGGTTCACAACAGTTCGGTGGCCACGATTCGGATGTTGTTGACGACCTGTAATCCCGGGGACGGCTGCATGGCGACGTTTCGGCGCTATCTGATTTCAAATTATCCAAAGCTGAATTCGTGACTGGAACTGACATTGGCTCGTTTGCGTTCTCCGGGACCGCTTGTTATAGTTCCTGTTTGGAACGGCAATTTTGTCCGGTTTGAATTGAAGATTAGGAATTTTCCTGCTCCTGCCCAACGAAATTTCATTAATGTCAAACCCGCTCTCTGATATCGGTTTGACAAATTCCTGTCTCGCCAGACGCGGCCAATTGAATTAAATTTTCACCGACATGGAGCCATTGCCAAAACCGGACATCATTTTCACCCATGAAAGTGATCTCGACGGACTGCTCGCGGGCGCGTTGCTGCAAAAACTGGCCGGAAAACTTTTCGGCACGGACACGCCGCTTGAAGCGCATCATTACAATTTCTGGAAGCAGCGCGAATTGCGTGAGCACGCCGCGTGGGTCGCGGATTTCACTTTTGAGCCGCGGCTCGACAAGCCCGATTGGGTCGTCATTGATCATCACGTCACGGAATTTTCACCGAAAAATGCGCGGCTCATTCACGACGTAAACAAATCCGCCGGACTGCTTTGTTACGAGCTTTGTAAACAAAACGGAATTCAATCGCCCGCGCTCGACCGGCTCGTGCATTTGAACAACGTCGCCGATTTGTTTATCGAAGACGATCCCGACTTCGTCCTCGCGGGGGATTACGCGAACCTTGTCAAAATTTATCAGTTTTGGAATTTGCACACGCTCATCGGTGGCGACATTGAAAAATTGCTGGACCATCCCCTGCTCGAAGTCATGGCCGTCAAACGTCGCATTGAAAATCCCCTCGGCTTCGAGTGGAGCAAATCAAATATCACCGAAATCAGCCCCACCATCGGCTTCGTGGACACCGTCGTCGGCAACAACAATCTCATTATCCATCAATTGCTTGAACAGCAGGCCACAAAATACACGGTGCTGGTCACCTTGTTCCGGCGCGGCAATGCCGTTTTTGCCAGCTTTCGCAGCCGCAACAGCGAGGCGCTCAAGGTCGCCGAAAAATTTCAAGGCGGTGGCCACGCCAACGCCGCCGGCGCGCTCCTGCCTAAATCCGTCCGCAATGTTTCCGATGGCGTCGAATACCTGCAACAAATTTTGAACATCAAAAAAGAAACCCAGCAGTCGCGGCTCAACAGTCTGGAAAATCTTTTTGCCGGCATCGAAGCCCAAAAGCGGTAACCCATGCGGTTGCAGGTGCTTTGCAATTTGAATTCCAGCCGGCACAACTCCGATCCGGACGGCAGTGGAAAACACAATTATGAAAAAACTGGGAATTCTCATGCGCGGAAGATTTTCTAAATGCCTGCCTTTTGCTCTGGCGGTGATGGCCCTTGTGGTAACGGGTTGTCCGCACAATGAATACATTGTCCAACTCAAACCCCGGGGCAACGCTATCGAACGAACGCTCGTCTTTTACTGTGAAGATGGCGTAAATACCAACACCGGCATCCCCAATTACGAGTCCTTTGGAACGAATGAGCTGGCGGCGATCGCCGCCCTGTATCCGGCGCATGGTCTGACCAACGACGGCATGCGTTACTTTGCGCATGGCGTATTCACCAATGAACTGCCGGATGATGTCGGTGGTGCGGGCGCTTATACCAATCTGACCACCAGCCTGGGAGAGGCGGGCTTCTACGTGGAGCGGTTCCGAGGCAATGACGATCTGGCCGGCATGACCGAACGGCGCTTCAAGGCGGCTGACCAGTTGGCAGACCAGCTCGTCGGCTGGAGCCGGATGGAGTTGGGTCGGGAACCCGGCTATGACAAGTTGCACCGGTTTCTGGATGTGGATTTTCGATGCGATCTCAAGAACCTCGGCGAGTATTGGTGGGAGGGGCAGTTGGTCAGCGGATACAAGACCAATGCGGACGAGGAATTTGACGTTCGGTATGGTCAATACCTCTTCGAACGCGGCTATTTCACGCTCGGAGAAATTCCGGGACTGGTCCGGGATGTGTCCGGAGGTGACACGCAGGCGTTGTTGCGCCGGATTCAACGGCTGGTGGCGCGCAAAATGGGAGTGCCGGAGACCGAACCCGTGCCCGCATCACTCGCCTTCCTTGCCGACGAGACAATGATGGAAAAATCATTTGATAAATATCTCGCCGGCACGGATGCTTACCGCGCCAAACTCAAGCAATGGAAGAAGGACCGGAAACTGAAGCCCGACCTCAAAAAACCGCAGCCAGCGGACTTGGGGGATGACGCGTCGAACAACCTGATTGAACTCTATTCGTTTGACCAAACGGATCATCTGGTTGTCCGGTTGTCACTGCCATCGTCACCCCTTCACAGTAACGGCCGGTGGGATGAGGCGCTCAAGCAGGTGGTTTGGGACACAGCCATCGCGGACAGAACCACGACGAACCATTTGCCCTTTTCTTGTTATGTCAGTTGGGCTCGAGCTGACAAAAGATTTCAAAGTGAACATCTCGGCAGGGTGGCGTTGACCGGGGATGAATTGACTCAATACTGCTTGTGGCGAAGCAGTCTGGATATGCAGCGAGGCGGTGAATGGGACGCCTTTCTCTCGAGCCTGCAGCCCGGCACAGGGTTGCTGGAGAGGCTTGATGCCTTCCGGTTCCCGGGCGAACCGGCACAGGTGGAGACAAACGCCCAACAGAAAATTCCCGGCCCCTCTGTCTATCCGCGCGAACTCCTCAAATCCGCGCTGCGATAGTCCCAAAGGGGGCAGTCCCTGGTATTGACACAAGTTGTCATCAGTAGTTTGACGTATTTGACTTTGGCTGGTTCTCAAGTAGCTTTTCGCCATAAGCTGCCGGATTTTGGAATGCGACGTGCTAAATACACTTTTAAGATCGGCAATTTTTGGAAAAGGCCGCAAAACATGCTTAAATCAAAACCTCTGTCCGGGTGTTTCCTTGGGACTGCGATTATTCTGCTTTGCGGAATTTGCCCTGTTTTTGCCGCAGATTGGAAAATTTTGCCCGGTCACGTGCCGCCCGTGGTGTCAAGTTTGACAGCCAAAGGACTGCTCCCCGCAACCAGCCGGTTGCGGCTGGCCATCGGGCTGCCGCTGCGCGATCCGGCAGGCCTGGACAATTTTCTGGCGCAGGTTTATGACCCGTCCAGTCCGAACTTCCGCCGGTTTCTGTCCCCCGAAGAGTTCACCGCCCGGTTCGGCCCGACGGAACAGGATTACGAGGCGGTGAAAAATTTCGCGCGAACGAACGGTCTGACTGTCACCACCACTTACCACAACCGGCTGGTGCTGGATGTGACCGGCCCGGCGGCGGCGGTCGAAAAAGCGTTTCACATTACGCTGCACATTTACCGGCATCCAACCGAGGCGCGGGATTTTTATGCGCCGGACACCGAGCCAACCGTGGACGTGGCCTTGCCGGTGGTGGATATTCAAGGTTTAAGCGATTTTTCGCGGCCGCACCCGAGATTGCACCGCATGCATCCGGCAGTGGCGGCGAAGGCAATACCCAGAACTGGTTCCGCTCCGGACGGCTCCGGGGACTATTTTGGCAACGATTTTCGCAACGCCTATGTGCCGGACACGACCTTGACTGGCGCGGGACAGACGGTCGGGATGTTTGAGGCTGATGGTTATTATTCCAACGACATTGCTGCTTATGCGACGGTGGCGGGAAACGGGCGGACGAACATTGTCATCCAGACGGTTTTGCTGGACGGTTACAACGGCGTGCCAACAACCGGGGCCGACAGCGGCAATCCCGAAGTTTCACTGGATATTGAAATGGCCATGTCCATGGCGCCGGGGCTCTCTAAAATCATCGTCTATGAGGGAAATCCGGACAATTTCATCCCCAACGACATTTTGAACGCGATGTTGGACGGCAGTAACACGGTGAAAAATTTGAGCTGCTCATGGGGCTGGAGCGGCGGGCCGAGCACGACCACGGGCACCATTTTCACCAACATGGCCGCAATGGGACAATCATTTTTCACCTCTTCCGGCGATAGTGATGCTTACACAACCGGCGCTAATTCCGTCAACGGCGTTGACAATACTTCATTGTTTAATGCGCCGTGCAGCAGTCCAATTATCACACAAGTGGGCGGAACGACTCTCACGACCGGCGCAAATGCCGCCTACAGTTCAGAAACAGTTTGGAACTGGGGTTATGTGTCCAGTGACGCCGAATATCTCGGCAGCAGCGGCGGCATTAGCAGCCATTATTCCATTCCAGGCTGGCAGATGAACGTCAACAATATGGTGGAAAGAGGCGGCTCGGCCAGTTTTCGGAATATTCCCGATGTGGCGCTGACGGCGGACGATGTCTTTGTTGACTATGGCAATGGCAGCAGCGGCGGATTTGGCGGCACAAGTTGCGCCTCGCAGTTGTGGGCTGGTTTTATGGCACTGGTCAACCAGCAGGCGGGGGCCAACGGTCAGTCAAGCGTTGGCTTCATCAATCCGGCCATATACGCCATTGCTGCGAGACCCGATTATGCCAACTGTTTTCACGATGTCGCGACCGGCAATAATACCTCGTCGAGCAGTCCGGATTTATTTTATGCCACCAACGGCTACGATCTTTGCACCGGCCTGGGCACGCCGGCGGGACAAAGTTTGATCAACGCCCTGGCCGGCTCCGGGGCCTTGATTGTTTCTCCATTGTCCGGTTCCGCCTCCGGCGTGGCCGGCGGGCCGTTCAGTATTGCCTCCGGAAATTTTGTGCTGACCAACGCCAGTAGTTCCCCGCTCACCTGGTCGCTGGTCAACACCTCGGCGTGGCTGAATATTTCCGCGACCAGCGGCACGCTGGCAGTGGCGGCTCAAACCAATCTCACCTGCAGCCTCACGGCCGCTGCCGGCAATCTGGCCGTGGGGACTTACACGGCAAATCTGACTTTTTCCAATTGGACGTCCGCGGCTGCGCTGGCCGCGCTCTTCACGCTCCAGGTCAACCAGCCATTGGTAGTTTCGCCGACCAATGGATTTGCCGCTTCCGGCCCGATCGGCGGCGCGTTTAACGTGACCTCGCAAAATTACTTGTTGACCAACCAGGGTGACAGTTCGCTGCCGTGGAGCATCATCAACACCCCGTCCTGGCTGGACGCTTCACCATCCAGCGGCACTTTGGCGGGTGGCGCACAATCAACCATGACGATCAGCCTGACGGCGGCGGCGAACAGTCTGGCATCCGGCGTTTATACGGCCGATGTGCTGGTCACCAACCCCACCGGCGTGGCCGCCAGCCTGCCATTCACAATCAGTGTCGGCCAGTCAATCGTGAACAACGGTGGATTTGAAACCGGTAATTTCACCGGCTGGACGCTGAACGCCAGCAGCAAATACGACTTCGTGACGACCAGCAGCAGTTACGTTCACTCTGGCAGTTATGGCTCGGCCTTGGGTCAGGACGGTTCGCTGGGTTACCTTTATCAAACTCTGACAACTTCACCCGGACAAAACTATCTGCTTTCCCTGTGGCTGGACAATCCCGAGAACTCGGCGGGAGCAACCCCAAATCAATTTCTCGTGCAATGGAATGGAACAACCATCTTCAACCAGACCAACATCCCATTTGCCGCCTGGACAAATCTGCAATTCATTGTCACGGCCACCGGCGCCAGCACGCTTCTGAAGTTTGGATTTGAAGATACCCCATACTATCTCGGCCTGGACGACATCAGTGTGACGCAGATTTCGCCGCCGGCGTTTGAGACGGCACAACAGGCAACCACCCCAACCACCGCTTTCAATCTCACCTGGAGCGCAGTGGCTGGTCTGGTTTATCAAGTGCAATACAATACCAATCTGCTCCAGACCAACTGGATTAACCTCGGTAGTCCGATCACCGCCACTACCAATACGCTTTCTGTCTCTGACACAAACGCCCTCATTTCGTCGCCCAGCCGGTTCTATCGCATTGTTGAACTGCCTTGAACACCCGCCATCATCCGATTCAGTAATTAACCCGCTCCGGGCGTTGTTTCGTCTCAAAGGGAAAGCGGAAGCTGAGAATTTTCTCATCTTTGTTTCTTGGCGGAATCCCGCGTCGCGCTAAATTGTTTGCCGCGCATGAGCAACAACAACCGAATCCTCCACGTTGACGGTGACAGCTTCTTCGCCAGTTGCGAAGTGGCGTTGAATTCCAAATTGCAGGCGCGAGCCGTTTGGGTGGGCGGCGGACGGCGCGGCGACGGCATCGTGATTGCCGCCAACCGGCTCGCTAAAAAATTTGGCGTCAAAACCGGCATGGCGTGTTTCGAGGCGAAACGGCTTTGCCCCAAAGGTGTTCTGTGCCGTCCGCACTATGACGAATACCGGCGATTGTCGCAGGAGATGTTTCGCATCCTCGAAGAATACTCGCCCACGCTCGTGCCGATCTCCATTGACGAAGGTTTTCTGGATTTCACCACAATGGACAAACACGTCTGGCAGCACACGACCCCGATGGATTACATGAGGCAGATTGGCGAACGCATCCGCAGGGAAGTTGGATTGCCGGTGTCCGGCGGCTTGGCAAGTTCATCGCGTCTGGCAAAATTGGCGACCGATGCGGCCAAGCCCGGCTTCATCGAAATTCCCGCCGGACAGGAAAAGGAATTTTTGAAAGATCGTTCCGTGCGCGAGCTTTCCGGCATTGCCAAAAATCGCGAACGGGCATTGGCCGCTTTGGGCGCAACCACATTTGGCGACGTGGCAAATCTGCCGTCAATGTTGCTCAAACAGAAATTTGGAATCTGGGGACAACAACTTTGGCTTTTCTCAAATGGCAAATGGCATGAGCCGCTTTTGCTTGAAGTCAAGGACCGTGCCAGCATTTCGAGCAACACCACCCTGCCCTACGACGAACCGGACTACGAAGCGGCGCTGACCTTCACCTTGAGCGAAGCCACCCGGCTGGTCGGCCAGTTGCGGCGCGAACAGTTGCAACCGCGTGAATTGAGTTTGACGATTCGTTTCAACGATTTCACCGAAGCCGGCGGCAGCCATCGTTTTCAACACGCGCAATTCCAAAACTCAATCATCAATTCCGTGCTGGAAGAGATTTTCCGTGATTTGATGAGCCGCGCTTTTAAATCCGTGCGGCAAATCCGCATCGGGTTTGGAAATTTGTCGCGGCTGGACACCCAACCGACACTATGGGGAACAACCGATGCCGAACGCTGGGGCGCGCTGGATGAAGCGGCGCACAAATTGAATGCGCAATTTGTCCGCCCGGAAAAACCGGCGTTGATGACCGGCGCACAATTGGCCTTGCGTCAACTCGACGACGCGCACAGGAATCCGAAGTCCAAATGCCCGTTTGTGCCGCAACGCGAGATGGTGAAAAAATTGTGGGGAACAGACGCCGACCCGCTCGCACACAGGAGCGATTGGGAAAAGCGACTCGCCAAAATCAGCAGGCAACATCAATTCACCCATAAAACGGCTGCCTGATCCGGGCCATGAAAACTTTTGCCCTTCCCGCCGCAATTTGGGCGCGGCAGCACTGCTGCAGCAGTCTTGCAGACCTTGTGCAGCAAGACTGCATTATGCCGCAATCCGCTGTTTATTGTGTGCGTTTCAATTCGCCAAGAGTCGGCAGGTCAAGATGGTCGGCTGCCCCAAAAAATTTGGTTCGACACAGAAAAATAATGTGTCGAACCAAACGCACGTCAGATGACAGATTCCGGCGATATTACTCGACGGACTTAATTGCTCTACGGAGCAACGTATACAAGCTTTACTGATCCCGTTCCGGTAATGCTGCCGGTCAGGACAACATCGATGCCATTATCAGTCCCTTCGCCAACGGCTGAAGGCACCGAGGTTGAAACGGTCTCCGTATAGTCTCCCTCATGTGCTCCCGACGCCACGGGTTTGGTGTCGGTTACCTTTTGCGTATCCAAACCGAGCAGATCGAACTTAATGTCGCCGCTTCCAGCGTTGGTGATTGCGGTATCGTCAAAAATGAAATCCAAAAGGTGCATGTCGGTCTTGGAAGGGGAGTAAAGACCGGTCGTGTCATTCTCTTCGCCGCTGACAACGTCAATGTCGTTGGTTCCTTTTGCGAGACTTACAATATTGGTAACAACAACGAGAAGGTTGTTCGTCTTGCCCAACACCACAAATTTGTTGGTAATATCACCACCGTCTATAACCGCCAGTTGCGCGCCGGAGGGAAAGTTGTTGGAGGTCCAAAGTCCCGCCGCGTCTTCATCCTTAGCCAGCTCTTTGAGTATATCTTTCGTGTCAAGAGATTCTTGGGGTGGTTTCACATACTTGGTGTAAACAGTGACATTAGTGGTACCAAGCTTGATAACGATATTGGTGATGTTGTAGTTGGTGCCTTGCTCCCAGGCTGTCGCGGTGATTGTAACCAGGTTTGTTATTTGCGCCTGCAGCCCGCAAGTCGCAAAAGTTAAAAATGCCAGCGCGGCGCCTACAGTGATGATTTTGTTTTTCAGTTTCATTTTGTCTCTTTGGTTTGTTCGATTCGCTTTTTAAAATTTATTCAAGCCTGCCATTCCAGCAGTTGAATGGTTAATAATATATCCGTTCATGCGACGCAACAATAATTCCCAACGACTTATTAACAACGAAAAACACCAACAAAATCAACCAAAAAAAACGACTTGCAGGGCATCACGCGATAGTCACAAATGACTCAACTAAGCCGCAAAAACAACAAGCTGAAATTGGCCAATTTGGACGGTAGGGACGCCGCGCCCCGGCCGCCATAGCGGAACGCGCGACGGCGACTGCGGCGTCCGTAATCGGGTGCAGCGTCACGTTGCCCGTCCACAAGGACCGCTTGCGCTCCCACTCTTTTTTGGGTAATAATATACTTGACACAACATAGACTTTCTGCGATATTGAGCGCATGAAAGATAAAACCGAGTTCCCAAAGACGCTGAAAGAAGCCACGGCGCATTTTGCCGATGCCGACACCGCCCTGAAATTTGCCGTTGCAATGCGCTGGCCGGACGGCGTGAAATGTCCGCGCTGCGGTTCTGTCCATGTGTCATTCACCGCCAAGCGCAGAGTTTGGACGTGCGAAGATTGCCCGAACCGTCGCCAGTTTTCGTTCAAGGTCGGAACTGTCATGGAAGATAGCCCTATCGGTTTGGACAAGTGGCTGCTTGGAATGTGGCTTGTCGCCAGCGCAAAAAACGGAATCAGTTCTCACGAATTGCACCGCGCATTGGGCATCACGCAAAAGAGCGCGTGGTTTTTAGAACAAAGAATCCGTTTGGCTTTGCAGTCCGGCACGATTGAAAAATTGTCCGGCGAAATTGAAGCGGATGAAACTTATATCGGCGGAAAAGTTCGCAATATGCACACCGACAAAAAACGAAAACGCGGTCGTGGCACTGGTGGCGTCGGCAAAGCGATTGTCATGGGACTTTTGGAACGCAAGGGCAAAATTAAATTGAAGCACGTTCCGAACGCCAGACGCAGCACGGTTCAAGGTGAAATTCGCCAGCACGTCGCCGCCGGTTCGCAGGTGTTCACCGATGCGTTGCCGTCATATTACGGATTGAGCAAGGATTACGTTCACGAAGCGATTGACCACGCAAAGGAATATGTGCGCGGCAACGTCCACACGAACGGATTGGAGAATTTTTGGTGCTTGCTGAAGCGTTGCTTTAAGGGAACATACGTCAGCGTTGAGCCGTTTCACCTGTTTCGTTATCTTGATGAGCAGGCGTTTCGATTCAACAATCGTGAGAACAATGACGGCGAACGATTTCAGAAAGCGTTGGGCGGAATTTCGGGACGAAGATTGACATATCAGCAGTTAATCGGCGGTAACGCCGATGGAAATTGAATGGCAAATAGCCGTCAGCGTCGCGGCCAACAGAAAAAATAATCGTTTGACGGCTGATTTTTGCGGCTATATTTATATGGAAATGAAACAAAACGAGCGTCTTTTATAGGAATTATATGGCTTCATTAACCATTCCAGACGAAGATTTGCCGGTTCTAAAAGCGATTTCAGAACTTGACGATCCTCAATTCAATTCCTTGATTTCTGCATTTGGCGAGACGAATCCCACTTTGAGGCGCAGGCAATTCATCGGCAATGTTAAAGAAAAAGTTAAAACAATTGAGACTGATGAATTGTCAGAGATTTGCAGGGTTATTTTCATTTTGTATGCGATGAAAGAGAGGGCGGAATTGTCTGCTAAAGATTTAGCAAACGACGTTGGTGAATCAATTTTAGAATCCGTATCAAAGGACTTTGAATTTTCAACAGGAAAAAAGGAGATTTTAATCAGCCGCCTCCAAAAGCTGCTCGGCTTTGAAAAAACAATGGCGGTTACATCGAAAGCATTTGATGTGATGACCGAACATAAGCACACTTTTTGCCGCGCAAGAGTTCTCTCCGACATACGGCCAGTGTTCACAAGCACGGCTGATTCGGCGTCAGGTGCTATGATAATTCACAATTTACAAATTGGATTCCATGATGGCGGAACAGGCAAACACAAGGAATTTTACGTTGCTTTAGACACAGATGATATTAAGTCTCTGAAAGAAGTGATTGCTCGTGCAGAGAAAAAGACGAAAGCACTTGAATCAATACTAAAAAGCTCAAGCGTTCCATATCTCGAAGTATAAATAAATTTTCATGCAGACACTAGCAGCTAAATCTGAAAGAGAATCATGGATGGAGTATGATGATACGCCTGCCCTGAAGCCACGTCGCGCCGTTTTGAATTGGTTTAATCATCCACAGTTTTCGGCTAAAAAACAAGTGCCAGCGCCAAAAGTTGACGTGCTGCACTTGGATATGAATCCAAATAATGTTCTTTTCCGCAAGTCAGAGCAGAGTGTTTGTGATTTAACATCTCTCTGGCAGGAATTGCAAAAAAAGTGGGATTTATGTGAATTGAAAACAAATGGATATGCTATTACGTTCGATTATGGAAGTTTCCCTCTGACGAGTGTAATTTCTCCGACCGACATAGTTGCCCCAACTGTTTCCGTTGACGTTTCGCAATTAGAATCAGAATTTGATCTATTGTCAAAAAGATGGAAAAAAGAAACTCAATTTCAATCTTCAATCTCTGCAATTGTAATGCACCCTGCCTATTTGGATATTATTGGAATGGGGCGACCGGCAATTAAATTTATTCATCGTGATTTGAAAAAAGAAACAAACCACTGGTTCACCGCCTTAAGAGCAATCGCAAAAATTTCTCCAATTAAGCCAGAGGACGCTGGAAATCTAAAAAAGATGAGGGAAGCTTGGTTGAAATGGGGAAAAGAGAATGGCTATCCGAATTAAATGGTATCTAGCCCGCGACCTTGAAGGCTGTTTTCCATCTTTGACAAGAGATTTATATCACGCTGTCACTATCTGGCCAACTAAAAGATATAATTGTATCGCTTACGCCGCTGGCGATAAAACTAGATGGTGGTGGCCAGACCCTTACGGACAGTATTATTGGCCACTACAAAAACGAGAAGAAACAGTAGATGGGTTTGTTCAGGCGTTTGGATTATTCAGATATACCGAGCAAAAAAACAAGTTTTCTACCTCCGAACCAAATCTTGAAAAGGTAGTTATTTATTATGATCCCGTTGGAGCTTTTCCGGCCACGACTCCCGATATGCCAACGCACGCCGCTAGACAAATGGTAAATGGAAATTGGAGAAGCAAACTTGGCCCGTATCAAGTCATCGAACATTATACGATTGAGTGTCTTAATGGAAACTTTCCAGCCTACGGAGAACCAGTTAAAATCTTACAAAGAGATAGAATTGGATTTTTCAAACGCCTGTTTAAGATATTTAGTAAGTGAACAATAAAACAAAACATCAATCAGCCGACGATGTTCCGCTGATTTCGCTTGGCGGCTTCAAAAGAGTCATCAAGAAAGTGCTGTCAGTCAGCAAATCGGAATCAGACAGACAGTTGGCTGCGTTTCAGGCCAGCAACTTAAAAAAACGGGAAGCCAAAAAGCACCGTTGAAAATCAGGTCACATACTGGCAAACGACCTCCAATGGCTATGTTGTGACAGGTATATTGTTACCCTTTTTTGTTCCCGATTTCCTGGATCCTATCCCACATCCCCGCGCCGTCAGGCGCATTGGCCGCCCCGCAAGGGGCATCCGAAAATGCTCGCGCCCGACGAAAAAACAGCCATCAGGCATTTCCGGTTTTGCGGAAAAATATTCTTCCCATCAGCCAGTCGAGCGAGAAGACGCCGGCCCCAAAAACCAAAACCGTCAACGTCATCAGTAGAAACGGAAACGGGGCGGCCTGCACAAATTTGTCCGAATCGGTGAAGATGGACTTCAACGCCTCCGAATCGGCGGTGATGTAGGCGATGACCATGTCGAACGCGAGCGCAAACGCGACCAGCCGCGAGCCGAGTCCGGCCATCAGCAGCAGTCCGCCGAAGCATTCCATGATGGCGACGATCCACGCGTTCACTTCGGGCATGGGAATGTTAAGCGTCTGAAAAAATTGGACGACGTTTTGTATATTTTCCAGCTTGCCTTTTCCCGTTTCAAAAAATTGCCAGCCCCAGTAAAGCCGGATGGCCAGCAGGAATGGCGACTGCAGAAAATTCGCCGCCTTAACAAAAAAATGATGACCTTTTCCCAATCTTTTCATGATTTTCCTTTCGCCGGATTTTCCAGACCGCAAAACCAGCCGAGTGCGGCCCAGCTTGAAAACCATTTTGTGATCTTTTCGCTCAAATCGCCCTTGAAGGATTTTAATTGAATCAGGGTCGCGCAGCCTTTTTCCAGCGTCGCGCCGCGTTGCAGCGCGGATAAAACCAGAAATTGACCCGGTTCAAGCCGCTTGTAATAAACACCGTCATTATAACGGTGAACCACGAGAAAATTTTTCCCGCGTTTCAGTCCCCGCGCGATTTTCGTTTTTTTGTGGCGATGATTTTGTTCCATCGCGTTGCTTGCTTCGCTGCGCAAACCTGATTTTTTTTTCAACTCAATTAGAAAATCATCCACTTCATTTTCGAGTGTCAACAACGTCAAGTGCGGCTGCAATTGCAAACGAATTTTGGCCGGGTCGGCGTCCAACAAATCGTTGGCTTGCAACGGGGGTTTAGCTTCGTTGTCGAAGGCTTCGGTGTGCGCCCATTCAAGCCGCGCCAGGTCGAGCGCGAGTTCCTGATGTGGCGCAGCCAGCTTTGGTTCAGCCTCCAAAAATTTCACCAGTCGCGACCCCAGATTCCGCAGCGTGAAGGATTGCGACGGGCAATGCGTGAGATATTTGTCGGCGAGCCGCTCGAATTTTTTGTCGCCGAGAATGGCGCGCAGGCCGGGATAATCGTCGTAAAAACAATCGCGGATACGAAACCAGTATTGACGATTGTAAATCTCGAGCCGCTCGAAGGAATTCAACCGATCGTTTGGTTTGATGAAACTTTCCGCGATTTTTTTTGTCGGACGACCGTCAATCCATTTGCGTTGCATCGCGTCGCCGCGACCGAGCGGGCGCATGACCGCGCGGGCCATGAGCCGTTGCAACTCGTGAAATTCGCGCTGGGTTTGCGGGTTACGCGCTGACAAGTTCGTTTTCAAGACGTTTCAGGAATTTTCCGGCTTTTAACGCTTCATCGTGGACTTCGTCGAACGAGGGAATACGGTCGTCCCATTCCAAAAGCGTCGCGGTTTTGCCGGTGCGTTGGATCGCCCGTTCGTAAAGTTTCCAGACCGGGTCAATGACCGGATGGTCGTGCGTGTCCAGAATATATTTCTGGAATTTGCTGTGGCCGGCGATGTGAATCTGCGCGACGCGATGCGCCGGAATGCCGTTCACGTAATCGAACGGGTTGAAACCGTGGTTGCGCGAGGAGACGTAAATGTTGTTCACGTCCAGCAAAATTCCGCAGTCGGCGCGCTCGACCACTTCGTTGAGAAATTCCCATTCGGTCATTTCCGAAACGTGGAATTCCGCGTAGCTGCTTACGTTTTCGACGGCGATGGGAACTTCGAGAAAATCGCGCGCCTCGCGGATGCGTTGCGCGGTGACGCGCGCGGCGGCGAAGGTGTAGGGCATCGGCAGCAGATCGTGCGTGTAGCGTCCGTCCACGCTGCCCCAGCAAAGATGGTCGGACAGCCACGGCGTGTTCGTACGTTTGACGAGCCGCTTGATTTTTTTCAGATGCTCGCGATTCAATTTTTCCGACGAACCGAAATACATTGAGACGCCGTGCTGCACCACGCGATATTGTTCAAGGATTTGATCAAGCACCTTCAGGGGTCGCCCGCCATCGCACATGAAATTTTCCGAGATAATCTCAAACCATCCCACGGCCGGCTTCCGGGAAAGAATATGATCGTAATGCGGCACGCGCAGGCCGATGCCGATGCCGTAATCGGTAAAGTTATTGAATGGATTGGCGGGCATGGCTCTCCAAATAAAAATTGGAGAGCGAAATTTCCACAACTTCGCTCTCCAAAATGAAACCGGACATTACACGGATTTGCAACTGCCCTTGGTATTGCAGCCGCCCTTGCCGCTGCAACTGTTCTTGCCTGTGCAGCCATTGTCGCTGCCCTTGCAACCGCCCAGGCCTTTGCAGGTGTTTTTGCCCTGGCAGTCGTGTTTGCCCGTGTCGCCGCTCGGCGCGTTGGTGCCCGGCGCGTTGGTGCTCTGCGCGTAAGTTTTCGCACAGACGCCCGTCAGCAAGCCGGTGATAGCCGCGCTGACAAGGAGTGTTCTTTGTGTTCTGGTCATAATTTTTATTTTGTTGTTTTTGTTTGCGTTCCTTGCGGCAAACGTTCCGCCTGCCGCACAACAAGGCTTCGGGGATTAGAGACAGGAACGGGCGGTTTATTCCAGACAATTTTTCGAGGAAGAACCAGACGTGTCTGGATTCAATATGGGCCTTCGGCGGCAGATTTATTCCATTCATTTCACGCCGTCCATTTTATTTGCGGCAAAAAACCATTTTGACCTGCCTGACCCGAAACTTTACGCTGGCCGCGTGCAAACAGAAAATCCCAACGCGCCGCGCGCCGATGCCCGCGCCGTGGACCAATTGCGGCCCATCTGCTTTCAAAATCACATCGCGCCCTACGCCGCCGGTTCCACACTCATCGAATGGGGACAAACGCGCGTCATCTGCGGCGTGACCATTGAGGAAAACGTGCCGCGCTGGATGAAAGAACAAAAAGTCACCGGCGGCTGGCTCACCGCCGAGTATTCGATGCTTCCGTATTCCACGCTGCAACGCAAACCGCGCGACATTACCAAAGGCAGGCTTGACGGGCGCTCGTCCGAAATCCAGCGCCTGATCGGTCGCGCCATGCGCGCGGCGATTGATCTCGAAAAAATCGGCGCGCGCACGATCTGTATTGATTGCGACGTGTTGCAGGCGGACGGCGGCACGCGCACCGCAGCCATCACGGGGGCATTTGTCGCCTTGTCGCTCGCGGTAAAAAAATTGCTGTCCGAAAGGAAATTGCCGGAGAATCCCGTTTTGCAGGCCGTCGCCGCCGCGAGCGTCGGCATCGTCAACGGCCGGCCGCTGCTGGATTTGTGTTACACCGAAGACGTGGCCGCGACGGTGGACCTGAATCTGGTGATGAATTCCGCCGGCGAATTCATTGAACTTCAAGGCAGCGGCGAGGAGGCAACGTTCACGGAATCTCAACTTGCCGGTTTGCTTGCGCTCGGCAAGTCGGGCATCCGCCAATTATTGGCCGCGCAGGAAAAAGCTCTGGCCTGAGTTCACCATGTCCTCTTCCAAACGCCCCCGGCAAAAAATCAAGCCATCGCAGCCCACCCGCCTGCTGCTCATCCGCCACGCCGAAGTTGAGCCGCGCTATCAAGGCGCTTTCGGCGGGAACATTGACATGAACCTCTCCAAACGCGGTCATCGGCAGGCCAAAACACTCGAAAAATTTCTTCGCGACAAAAAATTCGACGCCATCTACGCCAGCCCGATGAAACGGGTGCAGCAAACCCTCGCGCCGACCCTCAAAAAGAGCGCGGCCAGGCCGGTTATTTTTCCCGAACTCCGCGAAATTGATTTCGGAGATTGGACGGGATTCGGCTGGGATGCCGTGCGCGAAAAGTTCGGCATCCATCCTTACGAGTGGCTCGACAAAATCGAACTTGGCGTCGTGCCAAACGGCGAAAGCACCCTTCACTTCCGCAGGCGCGTCGAACCCTGCCTGCGTAAAATCATCCGCCAAAATCGCGGGAAGACCGCCGCCATTTTTTGTCATGGCGGCGTCATCCGCATGATGCTCGCGATTCTGCTCGATGTGCCGCTGCCGAAAACCGCCGCATTCGAAATTGAATATACCAGCGTCACCCAGATCGCACTGCACCCGCACTTGAATGAAATTGAATTGCTCAACTTTACGCCGTGGCGCGATCGGGTTGCATGAAACAAAAACCGCTCTGGCGGATTTCCATCGCCACGACGCTCGAAGCCGGGGACGCCGTTGCGGAACTTCTCGGGGCGACCCTAGGCCAATCCATCTCGTCCTATTTCGACCTTGAAACCCGGGCTTGCGCCGTCAGCGTTTATTCCGCGCGAAAAAAAATTCTGCCGCTCAAAATCCGCGAAAAAATCCTGGCCGGACTGAAACGAATCAAAAATTGCGGACTGAAAATTGGCTCCGGCAAAATCACGGTTTCAAAAGTGCGCCGCGAAGATTGGGCGGAATCATGGAAACGACATTTTAAATCGTTCGTGATCGGTGACAAACTGCTGGTCAAACCCGGTTGGATCAAACGTCGTCCGCTCAAAAATCAAGCAGTCGTCGTGCTGGATCCCGGATTGAGTTTTGGCACCGGCCGGCATCCCACGACTTCATTTTGCCTCGGCCAAATCGTGAAGCGCCGGATCGGTGGGCGACCACAATCGTTTCTGGACCTCGGCACGGGTTCGGGAATTCTGGCAATCGCGGCGGCGAAACTTGGCTGCCGACCGGTTCACGCGCTGGATTCCGATCCCAAAGCGGTCCGCATCGCGCGCGCCAACGCCCGCGTGAACGGCCTTTTGAACCGGATTAAGATATCGCGTGGCGACGTGGCAAAACTTCCGCTGCCCGCGCCCCGGCAATACGATTTAATCTGCGCAAATCTGATGTCCGGCTTGCTGGTCGCGGAACGGAGACGAATTGCAAAACAGTTGCGGCGTGGCGGAACCCTCGTATTGGCGGGAATTTTAAGATCGGAATTTTCACACGTGCAGACGGCGTTCGAAAAATCGGGCTTGAAACTGGCTTCGGCAAAAAGTGATAAGGAGTGGCGTTCGGGTGCGTTTTGTTTCGCGTGAAAATCTTTTGAACGAACGGGCGCGCGGGCGCGTCTTATTTCTGAAGTTTGGATAAAAGATTTTAAATAAATTTGCGGCGGTTGGCATCGTTTACGCTGCGAAATTTAGGGGAAAGGAATCGAGTTATGATGAAGACATTGGAAGCCATCGGCGAAGCGGTTCGTAATCCGAAATATCCGTTTCGCAAAATTGAACATCAACCAAAAAAGGCGCTCAAACATCGCTACGAGCGCCGGAAAATCAAGGAATACTTGCACCTCGGAGACTGGATGGCCGAAGAATTGGCGTAAGGCTGGTTTTTCATAGTCTGTCCAAAAAGAGCCAGTTTGGTTAATTAAAAACTGGTTCGCTGCAAAATTCACCGCTGACAGTCCGGGCAGATTCCAAAAAATTCAAGCTTGTGGGTCACGGCTTTGAAGCCGTTTCGGGCGGCGATGCCTTGCTCGATTTTCCTGGGAAAACATTCTCCAATCTCAACGACTTCCGAGCAGTGTGTGCAGACCAGATGGTGGTGATGGCCGTCGTCGTCTTCACCGACCAGCTCAAACCGCGCCGCGCCATCGCCGAAATCAAACCGTTTCACCATGCCCATTTTTTCCAGCAGATGCATCGAGCGGTAAATCGTTGCCAGATCGCAATCCCCTTTCGGCAGCGTGGCGAAAATTTCCCGGTTCGTGAGCGGATGCGGATGCGCGCGCAAAATTTCCAGAATCGCCGCGCGCGGCCCGGTGATTTTACGCGATTGCCCGCGCAAACGATTTGTCAGCGCGGATAATTCCTGTCGCTTGTGCGAATGTGCGTGCGGTTTCACTGCCGTTCAAAAATCTCACCGGCAATTCCAAAAAGCAAGCCGGCCATTGCAAACTGTTTGCAACTCATGCTCACAAAAAAGCCGCTCAATCACAAGGCAATCGGGCGGCCGGATTCCATTATTTCATCAGCAACATCTGCCGCGCGCGTTTGATCGCGCGGGTCAGCCGCCGCTGGTAATGCGCGGGCATGCCCGTGTATTTGCGCGGCAGGATGCGGCCCTGGTCGGTCACGTATTGCCGGAGCAGATTGGTGTTTTTGAAATCGAGCGCGTCCTCGGTGAAGTCAATTTTAGGCTTCGGGCGGGGGGTGCGGTTTTCCGTCGTCCGGCGCGAACCGCGCCGGTCTTTTTCGGTGTTCGTCTTGCGGGGCATAATTACTTGACCTCCTTGTGCAGGGTGTGGCGGCGCAGAAACGGATTGAATTTTTTGATTTCCAGTTTATCCGGCTTTAACTTTTTATTGCGGGTGGTCGTGTAGCGTGAAGGTGTTTTGCCTTCTTTGCGCGCTTCGCTGCATTCAAGGGTGATGATTTCCCGTGCCATAAATTACTCCTTTTCCTTCGCCGGCTTTTCTTCCGGCTCGTCCTCGTCGGTTTCAGCTTCCGTGACACCGACGGAATCCACCGTGCCCAAAGCGCCAATCCGGCGCTGACGCAACGCGCCATCGCGTTCCAATTGCCCCTGCGCCTCGACCGTGAACCGCGCCCACGGAATCGCTTCGAGCCGCGCGCGTGGAATGTTTTTGCCGGTCAATTCACAAACTCCGTAGGTTTTTCTCTCGATGCGTTTGAGCGCTTCCTCGATTTCATAGACCGCGTCCTGATCCGCCGAGAGCAGGCTCAACGCAAAATCGCGGTCAAAATTATCCGTCCCTGAATCCGCCATGTGCAGGCTGTATCCCGGCAATTCCTGCGCGGATTCCTTCGCCAGCCCGTTCATCTGGTGCAGCAACTGCTCGCGCAATCCTAGCAGATGATTGTAATACTTCTGCCATTCACCCTTGATTTTCTTCGCGTCAACGGCGGTCACATTGGCTTTCGACACCGGCCGGCCCAGGATCGCTGCGGAAGTGGCGGACGCCGGCGACTTGCCGCGCGGCGCGGATTTTTTTGTTTCTTTTTTCTTCGTAGTCACGGGTTCAAAATTGTTTTTTTTGTTCAAATCAGCCCTCCGCAAATCCGGAAAAACCATTTCCGGCCCGGCAGGGGCGTTGGAATGTAACAAACGAACTTAAATAAGCCACAAAAATTTCCGGAAATTTTAAGGCGGTCAATGACGCTGTTCTTCAGCGCGCAGCCGCCTGACAGGGATGCGTTCCACCACTTCCCAAATGTCCATGGCCGGAGGCCAGGTACCGCAAGATTAATGCCACGTCCCCTGCCCTTCAATACTGACCCACTATCTGATTTTGGGGCGTTGCAGGGTCGCTGCAACCCTGCGGCAGTGGTGCTGCAGCGGTGCTGCCGTCGCTCATTTTGCCGTCCAACCAACCAATCTTTCCTTGCAGTTACCGCTCCTCAAATCAAACCTTTCACCCCTTCTCAATGCACGCATAGGCGTTGTGATTGTGGATGCTCTCGAAATTTTCCGCCTCGACTTTATACCAACTCACCCGCGCGTCCGCGTTCAACCGCAGCGCCACGATGCGCACTAAATCCTCGACGAACACCGGATTTTCATACGCGCGCTCCGTCACCGCCTTTTCATCCTGCCGCTTGAGTAACGCGTAAAGTTCCGAGCTCGCCGCGCTTTCAATCATTGCGATTAAATCCTCAATCCAGACCGATTTCGTCGAACGGATCTTTACCGTCACTTCGCCGCGCTGATTGTGCGCGCCGTATTTGGCAATCGCCTTTGAGCACGGACAGAGCGTCGTCACGTTCGCCTTCACCGTCAGGACAAAATCAATTTCCGAACCGCACGCCGTCGCGTCGAAACGCGCGGTGTAATCCATCACGCCTTCGCCGCCGGATACGGGCGCCTTCTTGACCATGAAATAGGGAAACTCAATTTCCAGATGTGACGTGGCCGCGTTCAATCTTTTCCGCAACGAATGTAAAATCTCCGAAATGTTCTCGACGTGGATGACACTGCCGTGTGCGTTGAGCACCTCAATGAAGCGGCTCATGTGTGTGCCTTTGAATTCCTTCGGCAAATCCACGAACATGCCGATGGTCGCCACGGTGTTTTGCACGCTGCGCGCCTTGTCGCGCACCTGGATCGGAAAACGCAGCCCGCGTACGCCCACCTTGTCGATGCGCAATTCGCGCGTGTCGCGTTCGCTCTGCTTGTCGTGCAAATGCGCGGCGGAATTTTGTTTCATCGCCCGGCGTCGCCTGATCTTGAGCATGGGAAAATGGTAGCAGATTTCGGGTAATTGGCAAAATGTTCTCTTGAAAACCATCCACTCTCTGACAATTTTCATGGCCGGATGAAATTTCAAAGCCGTTGCGTTCTCCTGTTTTTTGCGCTGCTTTGTTCAACCTCCTTCGCCACCAAACCTTCCGCGTTGACGCTGACAAATTTCCCTCTACCCGGAGAAGGAGAATCATTTCTGCCTGACAGCGACAGTCAAACTTTGTATCTTTTTGATCATGAAACTAACGCTCCGCGCGACCAGGCAGGAAGCCAGCGACATCTTCTCTTTTATTTTTACGCCGGAGCGGCCATTGCGATGGCAGGCCGGACAATATCTGCATTACATCCTCAACCATCCAAAGCCTGATGATCGCGGTGTGGAACGTTATTTCTCAATCGCATCAGCGCCTCACGAAAAGTAGGTGATGCTGACGACGCGTTTCGCACCGAAGGGCAGTTCGTTCAAGAAAGCGTTGAAAAAGCTCAAGCCGGGCGATGCCATCGAAGCCCGTGAAAAGGGCGGAGATTTTGTTTTGGATCACCGGAGGAAAATGTTTGTGTTCATCGCCGGAGGAATCGGCATCACGCCGTTCCGCGCCATTTTGATCGATTTGGATCGCAACCGGAAACCCCTGAATGTGCAACTGCTCTATGCCAACCGGAACAGTGATTTTCCGTATCGCAAAGAACTGGAGGCATTGAAGAAACGCCATCCCGAATTCAGGATTGATTATGTCGTCAGCCCGGAGCGGGTTGATGAAAAAAACATTCCGCAGTGGGTGCCGGACATGGATAATCCGACATTTTACGTTTCGGGACCGGAACCGATGGTTGAATCTTTGGACAAGACATTAAAAAAAATCGGCGTTCCCAAAAAACGAATCAAAAACGATTTCTTTCCGGGTTATCATTGGCCGTGAGCGGGCGGTGGTAAATACGGAGGATTGTCCGCCGTCCCCTTGAAAATTTATGCGGCTGTATATCCCGTCAGCTTTTCGTGGTGCGGAATCCGCCCGCGAGAAAGATGATAAGGCATATCAGCAGAACCAGGCCAAGCCCGCCGCCGCCGATGACGGGACCGCCAAAGTAAAACCCGCCGCCACCGAACAAGAGAAGCAGAACAACCATGAGTAATAATATATTCATGCCGGTAAGATAACACGCCGCTGCACGGTTGCTATGGGGTGTAACCCTACTATGAATTAATGGGAAATCTCACCGGTCGAAAACTAATTCATCAAAACGTCTGTTTTATCGCGTCGCCCGACTTTGTTTGAAATGGCCGTTGGGTCATAATTCCAAAGCGGTGCATCATGCTTAAGCGCGGGACAAATCCTAAATCACCGCAACCATTGTCTAGTCATTAGGGGACACCTCAGATGTTACAACCACTTTACGAGGATAGGGAAAAAGCATCAGAAGCAAGGATCCGGCTAAAGCAAACACGATAATCGCGGCAACGGTGGCAAAATCAACCACGAAACCTGAAAATTTCCAGTTCGGAAGAATTTTAGCGAATGGTGCTACAAGCGGCGCCGTGACACCATAAAGCCAGGCAACAAACGGCGTGCCTGTATTAACTACCAAAAACTTGAATATCAATCTGAAAGTTAAAAGCAGTTCGATGATTCCCACGACAATATTAATAAAAGCCCTTAGAATTCTAAACATAAATACATTTTAAGTCTGTTTTGTTTAAGCTGTTTTTTACGGCTTGTTGTGTTGGTCTTAACACTGGAGCCACCCTACTCGATCCGGCAACTCTTCTCTATGGGGTAAAACCCCACCCCTTCAACGATTTCTTCAATAACCGAATACTGGCGGCGAAAGAATGCCCGGCGCAATGATTTGAACGCTGAAAATGTGACGAATGATTCGGTAGTGTAACCTTTGCAAGGATCTGGAACATTGAGAACGACCGAAGTCAATTTTTATCCAGACAATTCCTGACGGTTTGGGCGAGCTTGAGTGCTTGGAATGGTTTGGTGAGAAAATTAACGCCTTCACTCAACGGAAAATCCTTGCCGACAACCTCGGCACTATAACCGCTCATATAAATCACTTTCAATTTGGGATTTTCCTGAAGGACACGTTGAGCCAAATCTTTTCCGGTCATTCCATCCGGCATCACCAAATCAGTCAACAACAAACGAATTTCGTCGCGGTTTTGTTTCCAGACTTCAAAGGCTTTGATCCCGGTGGGCGCTTCAAGAATACGGTAGCCGAGTTGTGAGAGGCCTTTTCGCACGGAAACGCGCAGTGAGGGGTCGTCTTCGGCCAGCAAAATCGTCTCATTGCCACCGCGCATGGCCGTCAGTGCCATTTGTGAGGACTTTTGGCCTCCATTTTTGGCCAGTCGCGGGAGATAAACCCGGAACGTCGTTCCGTGATTGAGTTCGCTATAAACGTTAATCCAGCCTTGATGTTGCTGAACGATGCCGAAAACGGTCGCCAATCCAAGGCCAGTGCCTTTGCCAACATCCTTGGTGGTAAAGAACGGTTCAAAAATCTTTGGAAGAATTTCCGGTGGAATGCCGCAACCACTATCGCTTAGGTTCAAACACACAAATGAACCCGGACGCGCCTGGGCTGATTGAGAAGCGGCAAATTCGTCTAATTCCACGCCGGAAGTCTCGATGACAAGCTGGCCGCCTTTGGGCATGGCGTCGCGCGCGTTCACCGCGAGGTTCAACAAGACTTGATCCATCATGCCCGCGTCGGCATGAATGAACATCGGTTGCGACGCCAATTTGAGTTGTATCTGGATATCTTCGCCGAGGATGCGCCTCAACATTTTTGTCGTGTTGGTGATGGATTCGCTCAAGTCCAGATCGCGTGGTTGGAAAACTTCGCGGCGGCTGAATAGAAGCAATTGGCGGGTGAGGGCGGCGGCCCGTTGAACGGTGATGCCAATCTCGTCAGTAAATTCCGACTGTTCGGCAGAAAGACTGCCGCTGTTTTTCAGCAAATCAGACTGCATTTGAATGATCGCCAGAATGTTGTTGAAGTCATGCGCCACGCCGCCGGCCAACTGACCGATCCCCTCCATTTTTTGAGACTGGCGGAATTGCGCTTCTAATTTTCGGTTTTCAGTGATGTCGCGAAAAGCCCAGATTCGTCCGTAATATTTTCCGGCCTTGTCACGGATGGGCGACGAGTAGCGGTCCAGAATCGTTCCTTTAGTTAGTTCAATTTCATCCAGGCCAATCTCATCCGGGTGCGCGTATAAGTGTTCCACCCGTTCGAGAAACTGCTTCGGGTTTTTCATCTGGTCGGTGACGTGCCGCAACAGCTTGGCGTCATCGTCGTCTTCCGCAATCTCTTTGGGAACGTGAAACAATTCGAAGAGCCGCAGGTTTTGCAGGATTTTCTTTTTCTGGTTGTCCACCACCAGAATGGCGTCGGGTGAGGAATTCACTTGGGCTTCAAGGAAAGCCGTTTTCCAGCGTAATTCGTCCTCCGCCCGTTTGCGCTCGGTGATGTCCGTCCATACGCCGGCGATTGACACAGGCTTACCAGTGGCATCGCGCACTGTCTGTCGTTTATCTTCAACCCAGATGTAGTGTCCATCCTTGTGCCGCATGCGGTATTCACACGTCAGTCTGTCGTGTTTGATCGTTTCCGGAATGCTGGCGAACTGCCGTTCCTGATCCTCCGGATGCAGTTGCGCCGCCCACCAGTTGAAGTTGCATGATTCCTCCACCGTGAAGCCGAGCAGTCGTATCATGTTCTCGCTGACCACTTCAGGGATCACGCGTTCGCCTTCCACCTTGAGCGAATAAATCACCGCCGGGCTGTGTTCGAGCACTCGGAACAATTTTTCGTGCGTGATGCGCAATTCTTCTTCGACCCGTTTGCGCTCGGTGATGTCGCGGATGGTGACGATTGCCAGCATGGGTTTGCTGGCGGCGTCACGGACGAGCGTGCCGCCATAACTGAAGATACGCTGCCAGTCGGAGTGGATACGCCGGATGCGGACTTCCAAATCGTTCAGCTTCTCACCACGCATCACACGGGCAAGCGGCCATTGGTCTACGGCCCACACCGTGCCGTCCAATGCAGAGAGTTCAAATATGCTGGCAAATTCGTCTAGATGGAGGCGGATCTCGTCCAGGCTGGCAAACCCATGCATGGCCAGCGCCGCAAGGTTGAAATGCAACACCTCGCCGTTGATGTCGGAAACCACCACACCCTCGTCGAGACTTTCAACAATTGTTTGAAGCTGCGCCTCGCTCGCTCGCAATGCCTCTTCCACCTGCTTGCGCTCCGCGATGTCGCGCGCCACTTTCGACACGCCAATGATCTTGCCGGTGGCATCCCTGATCGGTGATGCCGTGATCGAGACATCAATCAGCCGTCCGTCCTTGGTTTGTCGCAACGTTTCAAAGTGCTCCACACTTTCGCCACGTTTGATTTTACTCAGAATGTGATTCTCCTCATTCTGCCGGTCAGCCGGAATCAGCCGCATGATGGAAGTCCCCACCATCTCGCCGGTATTGTAGCCGAAAATCTTTTTTGCACCTTTATTCCAACTGGTGATGACGCTGTTCAGGTCTTTGCCGATGATGGCGTCGTCCGAAGAGTCAACAATCGCCGCCAACCGCATTGAAGATATTTCTGCCTGCTTGCGTTCGGTAATGTCGGCGCGAATGGCAACGTATTGACGCGGTTTGCCGTCCTCGTTGAGAAACGGAACGATGGTCGTGTCCACCCAATAAAACGAACCGTCCTTGGCTTTATTTTTGATTTCGCCTTTCCAGACTTTCCCTTGTCCAATGGTCGTCCACAAATCGCGGATGAATTCTTTGGGATGAAAACCTGAATTGATGATGCGGTGATCCTGGCCGAGCAACTCTTCGCGGGAGTATTTGGAAATGGTGCAGAACTTGTCGTTGACGTAAGTAATCTTTCCCTGCGGGTCGGTAATGGCCACGATGGCGTGTTCGTCCAGCGCGGCCTTCAGGTCGTCAATTTCTTTGAGCGAAGCTTTGAGTTGCTGTTCAGCCTGCATAGTATGGGTTGAAACAAATTGTTTTGTCAGCACTTGAAATGCCATAAATCCAGACAATTCATGCCAGAGTGATTGTAAACGGCCAGAATTTCAAAAAAGCCATCAAAGCCAGCCGCAAAGCGCGGCGTTAAACCCCGTAACTGGTTGCAGTTAAAAGCGGCGCAACGATTTCAGTTTGTAAACTAGACAATCTCCCAATACGGCCACGAAATAGGCAACTGGCATGTGGTCTGCTGGTTCAGAAAGGCATGGCAAGGATTCTGGTTATTGACGATGAGGCTGGCATGAGAACAGTTATCGGGCAGGCGCTCAAGGAGAGTGGTCACGAGGTTGTTTTGGCTTCCGACGGCAAAGAAGCGATGGAAGAGCATCACATAAATCCCTTGGATTTGATAATCACCGATCTCTTTATGCCGGAACAGGACGGGTTGGAAACCATCATCGCGTTTAAGAAATATTTTCCGGAGATTCCTGTTATAGCCATATCGGGCGGAAACGTTCTCTCAGCAAACATGTTGTCCGTGGCCCGGGGACTAGGGGCCGATAGAATTCTTGAAAAGCCGTTTGGCATCAAAGATCTGCTATCTGCAGTAGAGAAAGTCCTAAGGGCGGAATCGCAGACTGTCTGACCTTATGCGCCAAACGCAGATGAAAAACCTTCAACGAAACCTTCGACGATTTCTTCAATAACCGGGTGGGCACCGGGTATGTGGCGGGTTAAAGCTGGTAGGTGGACAAGGAGCACGCGCCGAATCTACCCTGTGCGGCTGTACTTGTTGATTGGTAGGGTAACTCCCCATGGCACTCACCCTGTTTCACAGCTACTTTGGACTTCGAGACAAAGAAAAACTTTTCTTTGCGAAAAATTTAAACACAAGAAAAAACTATATGAAACGGAAATTACAAATCATCGTCAGTGCCTCCGCCGCCTCGGTTCTGGCGTTCTCGGCTCTCGCTCAAGACACCTCTAATTCCAAAATGGATGAAACCCAATCTCCGCGTCAGTACATGGCACAAGGAGGCGATGACCAGCTAAAAGACACGGCCAAGGCCAGCGACATCATCGGGATGACCGTTAAAAACTATCAGCATGAAAAGCTCGGAAAAGTGGCCGACCTCGCGGTGGATGTGGAATCCGGCCGGATCGTGCAGGTGATTATTTCCAGCGGCGGATTTCTCGGCATGGGCGAGACGCTCACCCCGGTGCCGCCGGGAGCGTTGCATCACGAGGTCGGCCAGAAAGCCCTTCATCTGGATGCTAGCACGGATAAATTCAATGCCGCGCCGAAATGTGACACCGCGAAGTGGGACGAAGACACGCAATCCAACCGGGTGAGTGAAGTTTATGGTTATTACGGGCAGCAACGTTACTTCGTCCATGACGGAAACGAAGCCAACAATATGGGAGCGGCATTTGCCAATTCATTGCCCCGCAACATGGATGGGACAATCAATACCGCCGGAGAGCATCAGGTGGATACAGCACATAATGCGGAAGTAGTCCGTAATGTGGAGGAGCAAAACAATAATATTTCAACCCGCAACCCGGATGGGACTTGGACCCGGACTTATTACTCGAATGGGAGCGGAGCAAACTCATCATGGTCAAACTTGGGTTATGTCCAGAAAGCGAGCAAGCTCATGGGCACGTCGGTGAACGATTTACAGAATGAGAAACTCGGCAAAGTGGAAAATTTTGTGGTGGATATGTCATGTGGCCGTATCGTGGCGGTCATCATTTCGTCCGGCGGGTACATGGGGATGGACATCCGGTTTGACTAGCGGATAGGCTTGGAACGGTAAAGCTTCCTCGTTCGATTCCGACCTCCGCCTCCAGCCAAAACACTAATGTTTTTTGGGGTTCTATGGGGTTAAAGAGGAAACTGTGAGCAAAAACGTGAGCAGCAAGACGCACTTTGAATTGCACTGAAACAATTCGTATGCGCTCTCCCACTACACGCTAACGGTAAACACCGGATTTCCAGGCTCGGTTCGCGGGCAAACCGCTCAAAGCGGGAGACTTTGGCTCCGTCTTGATTTCCCGGAAGAAAAGCCACGTCCTCTTGAGACAGAGACAGGCGTTTTCGGTTGGACAGCAAATAGTTTGGAAGTTGAGCCATGGGGATTGAAGCGGACTAACCCGACTGCGAGTTCAGGCTCACAGTATCGGATTTCCAAAATCACAACTTCTCCGGCCTCGACATCAAATCCGCGATGCGCGTGAGGAGGCGACCTGCCGCGCCGCCATCCAGCACGCGATGGTCAAAGCTCAAAGTCAGGTTCGCTTCCATCACCGGCATAAATTGTTTTTTCGCCTCGTCCCAACTCGGTGTGCGCCGTCCCGCGCCCATGCCCAGCACGAGCGTCTGCTCCGGCAGCGGAATCGGCGTCGCCCAGATCAGCCCGAACGTGCCGTAGTTCGTCACCGTCGCTATCGAGCCGCCGGTCGCGTCCGCCGGAAGTTTGCGTTCGCGCGCCAGTTCCACCAGTTCGTTGTAGCGCACGACCAGTTCCGACAATGATTTTTTGTCCGCGCCGCGCAAAACGGGAACAAGCACGCCGTCCTCGGCTTCCACGGCAAAGCCGATGTCAATTGAACCCGGATGAACAATTTTATTTCCGACCAGCCGGCCGGCGGGCGCGGAATTTTCCGCCAGCGCAATCGCCAGTGCGCGCAAGGCGTAAAGCGCCGGGCCGGGTTTTGGATTCGAACTTTTCCGGTGCGCGAGAATCGCCTCCAGTTGCACGGGCAAACCAACCGTGGCCAGCGGGCGCGTCCAACTGCGGCGCATGGCATCGGCCACGGCCACGCGCATGGTCGAAGCGCCGCTCATTTTGTGTTTTTCAAGACTGGCGATGTATCTCTCGAAATCCTCGACGGTCACGCGCCCCGCCGCCCCGCTGCCCGCGACGCCCGCGAGATCGGCGGCGTGCAATCCCAGTTCGTCCATGCGCGCCTTGAGCCGCGGCGAAAGATAACTCGCGCCTGCTGCGTTTGCGGGCACAGGCAGACCGCGCACGGTCGGCTGCACGCGGGATTTGCCGCCGTTGGATTCAGATTTGGAAACGGGGTCAATGTCGGAAGTTTTTGCCGGTGATACATCGAGTCCCAAACGCGTGACTTCCTCCCTGGTCGCTTCAATTTGTCCCAGCGTTGCGCCAACCGCGTAACTTTCATTCAATTGCACGGTGAATTTTTCGATTCGCCCGCTGCAGGGCGATGCTACGGTCATCGTGGCTTTGTTCGTCTCGACCTCGATGAGATTCTGGTCGGCCTCAACGTTGTCCCCGGGCTTCACCAGAAAATTGATGATGGCGGCCTCGGCAATGGATTCGCCGAGTTGCGGCATGATGATGGGAATTTGTGGCATAATTTTAGAGCCTTAAAAGGCTTCGCGCGGCAACCGCAACGCTCCTCGCCGTGGGCCGGTGCGCCGTCCATAAATTCGGATGATACGGCACGGGCGTGTCCTTGGCGTTGAGCCGTTGCGGCGGCGCGTCCAGCAAACCAAATCCTTCGCTCGCCACCCGCGCAATGATTTCCGCCGTCACGCCGCCCCACGGCCATGCTTCGCCCACACAAAGTAATTTTCCGGTTCGCGCGACGGATGCGATCACTGTGTCCGTGTCGAGCGGTTTCACGGAACGCAAATCAACCACTTCAACCTCCCAGCCTTCCGTCGCGAGTTCCGTCGCGGCTTCGAGCGCTTCATGAACCATCGCGCTGTAAGTAACCATCGTTAAATCGCGGCCTTCGCGGGCGATGCGCGCCTTGCCAACGGGCAACGCCTCGCTCGGCAATTTTTCGGCCTTGAGATGGTAGTAAAGAAATTTGTGCTCGCAGAATATCACCGGGTCATCCAGCGCCACGGCTTCAAGCAACATGCTGTAAGCGTCCTCCACGGTCGCGGGCGTGAGCACAATCAGGCCGGGATAATGCGCGTAGATCGCCTCGATGCACTGGCTGTGAAACGGCCCGCTGCCCGACGTGCCGCCAAAGGGCAGACGCACGGTGATTGGGCACGGAACATTTGTCCGCCAGAATAATGTCGCGGCCTGATTGACGATTTGGTTGAAACCGACGGTTGAAAAATCGGCGAACTGCATTTCGATAATCGGCCTCATGCCTTCAATCGCCGCGCCGACGGCCATGCCCACCATCGCGTCCTCGCTGATGGGTGAATCCAGCACCCGACCGGGAAATTCCTTCGCCAGATTTTTTGTGGCCTTGAACGCGCCGCCAAACGCGCCGACGTCCTGCCCGTAAATGAAAACGCGCGAATCATCGCGCAGCGCGTGAGCCTGCGCTTCGCGGATAGCTTCGAGATAGGTGATGCTCATGCCCAATTTCAACTTTCAGTTCCGTCGTGCGTTTCACCCAGATGCTTTGATAAAATGGCGCGCCAATTTTCCGTAAATGGATCGGGCGCCGGTTCGCGTTGCGCCTGACCAACGGCCTCCTCAATTTCGCGGATGACTTCACTGCGCCACACGGCGAGTTGCGAAGCGTCCGCCCATTTTTGACGAAGTAAATTTTCCTCAGCGACTTTCAGACAGTCGCGGCCCATCGGCAACCCTTTCAATTTTGGATCAATGTAACTGGAATCGTCATGTTCACCGTGCCCGCAAAGCCGGAGCAATGTGGCAACGACCAGTTGCGGCCCTTCGCCTGCCCTCGCCTTGGAAACCGCATTGCCGGTAACTTTCAAACAGGCGGACAAATCCGTCCCATCCACCGAATGGGCTTCGACCCCGTAGCCGACGGCCTTGTCCGCAAGATTTTCACAGGCGAACTGGCGCGCGGTCGGCGTCGAGTAGGCGTATTGATTGTCAGCCACGATCAAAACCAGCGGCAGTCTTTCGACGGCGGCTTGATTTAGCGCTTCGTGAAACGCGCCGGTGGAAGTCGCGCCGTCTCCGATACAGGTCGCACCGACCGTATTGGAAATTTTTTTGAATTTTCGCGCCAGCAAAATTCCGTTGACGACTGAAATCATCGCCCCAAGGTGGCTGAGCATCGGTAGATAACCTTCCCTCGGTCTGCCGCGATGAACATTGCCGTCGCGACCACGCATCGGACCGAGCGCCGAGCCGAGATAGGTGCGCACGGCGTCCAAAACCGTTTCGCCAAAAGCCAGCCGTCCCGCCGCATCGCGAATGAGCGGCGCAAAGACATCGCCTTTTTTGAGCGAAACGCCAATGGCCGCGCTCAGCGCTTCCTGCCCGCGTCCGAGAAAAACGCCGCCGTGGATTTTCCCGGCTCGATAGAGCGCGGCGTATTTGTCGTCCAGCACGCGTGCCAGCAACATGAAGCGATACGCGGCAATGTGCGCTTCGCGCGCAACGGCAGCTTCACTGGCTGGTTTGGCGTCGAGCACCGTTTGCAGCATGACGCGATTTTAGGGGTGAAATTGTGTGCCAGCAATGTTTCTTTCGGCATTAAAATTGCGGTGAAGTCAAAATCGAACTGGCCAAGTCAGTGAATTTATGTTGAATACGCAAGGTCGGACTAAAGCCACAGACGGGTTAAATTCGCAGTTATGAATCAGGCCGAAATTCAAGTCTTGCTGGTCGGCAACGACCCGAAAACGCTGGAGACGTTGTCAGCGACGTTTCGGGAAGACGACCTCACTCTCCGTTTCGCGCACGGCGCGGACGGGCTGTTCCAGTCTCTCCCTGAACGACCGGCGGACCTGATTTTGGTGGATTTGGAAACGCTGGAGGCTCCGGGTTTTGAATTGCTGCGCGAGCTTCAGCAAAATCCGCTGACGCCGTTCACCCCCGTCATCGCGCTCACCGCCTCTGGCGACACGGAGACCCAATTGCGCGCGTTCGAAATGGGCGCGATTGATTGTCTCGGTAAACCGTTCGAATCTCCGGTTTTTCGCGCCCGCATCCGCGCCGCGTTGCAGACCAAACGGCGGCACGATGAATTAAGCCGGGACAATCGTGAATTGATCAATGCCTGCGCCGCCGCCGAGTCTTCCGTGCGCGCCAAGGCGGATTTTCTCGCGGCAATGAGCCACGAAATCCGCACGCCGATGAATGGCATCATCGCGATGATCGGATTGTTGATGGAGACGCCTTTGACCACCGAGCAGCGCGGTTATCTGGAAACCATTCACACGAGCGGTGAAGCATTGCTGACGATCATCAACGATATCCTCGACTTTTCAAAAATCGAGGCGGGCAAGATGGAACTCGACTCCCGACCGTTCAATTTGCGCGCCAGCCTCGAGGACGCGCTCGACATCATGTCCGTCAAGGCCTCGGAAAAAAATCTCGATCTGACCTATCAAACGGATGACGAAATTCCGGTGACGGTCGAAGGTGATCCGTTGCGTTTGCGGCAGGTGCTGGCAAATCTTTTGAGCAACGCCGTCAAGTTCACCGAAATCGGCGGTATTTTTGTCCAGGTCAGATTACTCTCGTCGCAACCGGTGGCGGCGACAAACCGTTCAGGGCTGCACCTGCATTTTTCCGTGAGCGACACGGGCATCGGCATCACGCCGGACAAGCTGGTGCGGCTGTTCAAACCGTTTATGCAGGCGGACATTTCAACGACGCGGCAATATGGCGGCACGGGGTTGGGTCTGGCCATCAGCAAGCGGTTGGTCGAACTGATGGGCGGCAAAATGTGGGCGGAGAGCGTGCCGGGAAAAAGTTCGACATTCCATTTCACCGCGATGCTTCAGGCCGAATCGGCCGCCGCGCCCGAAACACGCCGGCCCAAACTGGCCGATTTGCGGATTTTGATCGTGGATGACAACGAGATGAGCCGGCGCGCGCTCGTCAGGCAGACGGCCAAGTGGGGGCTGATTCCTGAATGCGTTGAAACCGCGCAACAGGCGCTTGAACAGCTTCAACGTGACGAACAATTTGACCTGGCAATCCTCGACCTGAATATGCCCGGCGTGGATGGTCTGGAACTCGCCACGGAAATCCGCAAATTGCCGCGCGCAATCATGCTGCCGCTGGTGTTGCTTACCCCGCCGGGAACCCGTTCCGATATGCCGGGTGCCGCGCACATCGCGTTTGCGCAATGCGTCGCCAAACCCGTCAAATCCGCGCAACTCTGCGAAGCGCTCGAACAGGCGTTGTTCAATCTTAAAACCGTCGTCCAGACACCGCCGGTGAAAACGGAACCGTTGCCCGTCAAAAATTTGCCGTTGCGGATTCTTTTGTGCGACGACAATTCCATCAATCAGAAAGTCGCTTCGCGCCTCTTGCAGCAGATCGGTTATCAATCCGACATCACGGCGAACGGCCTCGAGGCGCTTGAGGCGCTTGAACACAAGCAATATGATCTGATTTTCATGGACGTGATGATGCCGGAAATGGACGGCTTGGAAGCCACGCGTCTGATTCGCGAACGGCAGGAGCGCGGCGCGCATCCAAATTACCAGTCGCGTATCATCATCATCGCCATGACCGCGCAGGCCATGCAAGGCGATCGTGAAAAATGCCTCGCTGCCGGCATGGACGATTATCTGACCAAACCGATCCGTTTGGCCGACATCCGCGGCGTCGTCGAACGCTGGAGTTCACAAACATCTCCTGCGGAACCCGCGCCGGTGAAAAGCGAGCCGTCCGCCACCACCGAAACGCCGCCCGTTGACATGGAACGACTCAATGACATGACCGACGGCAACGCCGAAAATTTCCGCGAACTCGTCGAGCTTTATTTTAAGCAAACCGCGCAGCAGCTTGATCAAATCGGGGCGGCGGTAGGCGCGAACGATGCGGATAAAGTCCGTCATGTGGCGCATAGTTGCGCGGGCGCGAGCGCGACGCTCGGGATGGTCCGCATCGTTCCCCTGCTCCGTGAGTTGGAACGGCAGGGCACGGAAGGCAGGTTGACAAACGCCGTGGAAATCTGCGAAAACGCCCGGCGCGAGTTCAAGCTGATCCAGAATTTTCTGGCGGCGCAGCCGGCTTCGGCAACAATGCTTGTGACAACCGTTAAATCATGAAAAAAGTCCTCATCGTCGAAGACGACCAGATCATCACCAATGTTTATCGCAACAAGCTTACTGTCGAAGGCTACGAGGTTGAGACCGCACCGGACGGTGAAACCGGACTCAAGCTGGTGCGGACGTTCCACCCCGACATCATCATCCTCGATCTCATGTTGCCCAAAATGTCCGGCGTTGAAGTCATCAAGCAAATCCGCAGTGAATCGGAATTTTCCAAACTGCCCATCATCGTCTTCTCAAACATTTACCTGACCAACATGATTCAGGACGCATGGCGGGCGGGCGCGACCAAGTGCATTTCCAAAACCGGCTGCTCGCCGCGCGAATTTATTGACGTCGTGCGTCAGACCGTTGGCCACAGCGGTGCCATTTCGCGTCCCGGTTCCGGCGACACCAAATTCCGGCGAAAATCCAAACCCGAGACGCTCGCTGCCGCGGCGGATTCCGAATTCAAAACCGACCTGCAAAAATCGTTCATTGATAGTCTGCCCATGACGCTCTCCACATTGCGCGCTGACTTGAAAAACCTCACCAAGACCGACCGTCAAACCGACCAGATCCAGCAGATTCATCAACTTTACCGCCGGATGCGCGCGATCAACAGCAACGCCAGTGTCGTCAATCTCGTTCAAATCGCCCAAATGTCCGCCGCAATCGAGGCGCTGCTCAAGGAACTTTATGAAAAACCGGACAGCATCAGCACCTCGAACCTGCGCACCATCGTCGCCGCCGTGGATTTTCTGGGTTTCCTGTTTGAATGCGGCACCGCCCCGGATAAACAGGAACTGCCCGCAGCCAGCATCCTCGTCGTGGACGACGAACCCATCTCCCGCCGCGCCATCGTTTACGCGCTCGAAAAAGCCTACCTTCAGCATGTCGAAGTCGGAGACCCGCAGACCGCGCTCGACATGCTTGCCGAAAAAAAATTCGACCTCGTGTTTCTCGACGTGAATATGCCCGGCATGACCGGCTTTGAACTCTGCACCAAACTGCGCACTCTGCCCGCGCACAAAAAAACCCCCGTCGTCTTCGTCACTGCCTTGAGCGATTTCGACAGCCGCACCAGCTCCATGATGGCCGGCGGCAACGACTTCATCGCCAAACCCTTCCTTTTCATCGAACTCACCGTCAAAGCCCTCATCCATGTCCTGCGCGGAAAATTGCAGCCGGTGAAATAAATGCAGCCCTTTGTCCGCAAAAATTATACGCCAAAGCGAAATATAATCACGCTGGACAACAATAAATCCAAGCTTGGGAAAAAACCATGAAACGGGATAGTCTCCAAAAGTTCAACATATTATCCTGTTAAACCGCATGAAAATCGTGTTTTTTCGAAATCGGCCTCTTTTTCCTTCGTAAGTCCTTGATTTCCGGCGTATTCCAGTCAATTCCAGTCAATTCCAGTCACTCCGCGCGCCAAATCGGTTCAAGCCGCAATGACCGCGCCGAATATTTCCTTTGTCATCACGCCATCCGCAACTTTTGTCACCGCGCCCGTCATTCGAATCGTAAAACCGTCACCAATCTCAATCTCAATTCTTCCACCAGGCATATGGACAGAAATCTCACGGTCGCACAGGCCGAGCCGGTGCGCCACTGCCGCCGCCGCGCTGCTGCTGCTGCCGCTTGCCAGCGTGTAACCGGCGCCGCGCTCCCAAATCTCAATCTGAATATTGTTGCGGTCGAGCACTTTCATGAACTGCACGTTGGTGCGGTTCGGAAAGCGCAGATGCGTTTCCAGCAGCGGCCCGATTTGCCGCGCAAGGTCAGCGTTGATTTTCGGGAGCGGCAGCACGCAATGCGGATTGCCTACGGTGGCTGCGCAAAAATTGAATCGTTCACCGCGCAGATGAATCGGTTCATTGATGACTTCGCGGCGCGGGCCGGCCACGGGGATTTCGTCGCTCCAAAAACTGACCCGGCCCATTTCGACGCGCACGATTTTGCCGCGTTCCATGACTGTGGCTTGCACAAGGCCGCCGGGAGTTTCAACGGTGAATTCGTCATTGCGGACAAGTTTGCAATCCCACAAGTAACGTGAAAAAATTCGCAGGCCGTTTCCGCTTTTTTCCGCCTCGCCACCGTCGGGATTAAAAATCCGCAGCGCGAACTTTGCCTTTTTTGACGGCAATGGACCAAGCAAAATTCCGTCCGAGCCAACGCCGAAATTGCGGTGGCAAATCGTCTTGATCTGCGCAGCCGTCAGCGGCGACGGTAGATTTTTCGGGTCAATGACGATGTAGTCGTTGCCCAGCGCGTGATATTTTGTGAACGCCAAAAGCATGAGAAAGAATACCGCGCCGAGCACGAAGTGCAAAATAGAATCAGGCCGAACCGACAATTTCCTTCAAACTACGAATGCCCCTTGCTTTTATTCGCTGAATCAAGCCGGCGACTATTTTCCTGGTGATGTCCGGCCCTTCAAAAACGAGGCCGGTGTAAATTTGAACCAAATTCGCGCCCGCCGTGATCTTTTCCCAAGCGTCATCCGCATTGAAAATTCCGCCGACGCCGATGATAGGCAATTGGCCGCGCGTTTGCTTGAAAAGATGGCGGATGATTTCCGTGCTGCGCGCGCGCAACGGCTTGCCGCTCAAGCCGCCAGTCTCGGAATAAATTCGTTCCAATTTTGAATCACCCCTTTGCGGACGCGCAATCGTTGTGTTCGTCGCGACCATGCCCGCGATTTGGCGTGGACCGACAAGTTCCAAAATTTCATCAAGCGCTTCGAACGAAAGGTCGGGCGCGACTTTGACAAGCATTGGCTTTGAATTTTGAGTTCGATTTTGTTCCTGAATCGCGGCGAGAATTTCATCGAGTGCGGCCTTGTCCTGAAGTTGGCGCAAATCCGGCGTGTTGGGCGAACTGACGTTGACGACAAAAAAATCCGCAAGTTCGCGCAGCACACGAAACGAGTTCGCGTAATCTTCGGCGGATTTTCCCATAGGCGTGATTTTTGATTTGCCGAGGTTGATGCCGACGGGATGGTTCGGCCAGCGTCCGGATTTTTTCCATTCGGCGAGCTTTTGCGCAACGGCTTCGGCCCCGGCATTATTGAAGCCCATGCGGTTCACAATGGCTTCGTCGGCGACGGCACGAAACATTCGCGGCGGTGGGTTGCCGTCTTGGGCATGCCATGTCACGCCGCCAAGCTCGCTGAAACCGAAACCAAGTTTTTCCCAAATCGGAACGGCAACGGCAAATTTGTCCATGCCGGCGGCAAGCCCAACGGGATTTTGAAATTCAAGACCAAAAATTTCAACGGGCAATTCTGGCGCGGCGAAAAACGCATTGAGCGTGGCACACGCAAATTTGCTTTGGCTGGCACGGCCAAGAATTTTCAGGGTTAAATCGTGCGTGTGTTCCGCGTCTTGCGCGAAGAGAATCGGGCGAACCAGTTTTCGATAGGGCCAGCCCATGCGATTTAACGAAATGTGGTTTGTGTTGTTGTATCCAATTTTATTTCACCATTTAACTTGCTGTCGCGCTGCGCATTGGCGTGTCGGATCAATTTTTTGTAAGTTGCCAGCGCGAGCAACGGCCAGGCGTTGCGATACATATCGTATTTCAAATAAAAGACTTTCGGAAAACCCGTGCCGGTCGTCTCGTGTTCTGTCCACGAGCCATCGGGATTTTGAGTGCGCGTCAAATACTCGACACCACGTTTAAGCGCGGGATTTTCCGGGTCGTCGAAAGCGCACAAACCCATGACAGCCCATGCGGTTTGTGACGCGGTACTCGGCCCGCAGCCTTTGAAAACCGGATCGTCATAGGTGTTGCAACGTTCGCCCCAGCCGCCGTCGTCGTGTTGGACACTTTCCAGCCAGGCGCGCGCTTTCAAAAGCCATTTCTGGTTCATGTCCAGGTTCATCGCGCGTAAGCCGCGTAAAACCTGCCATGTGCCATAAATGTAATTCACGCCCCAGCGGCCATACCATGAGCCGTCCGCTTCTTGTATGTCGCGGATGAATTGCAAGGCATTTTTCACCTGCCGGTGTTCAACGCTGAAATTTTCGTAGCCGAGCAATTCCAGAATGCGCGCGGTGATGTCAGCGCACTCGGGGTCAATCATGGCGTTGTGGTCGGCGAACGGAACTTTTTCCAGAATGTTTTTCGTGCAATCCTTATCGAACGAAGCCCAGCCACCGTCTTTGCATTGAAAGGTCATCATCCACCTCAAGCCGCGCTGAAAACATTCATCGCGTTTTTTTGGATTGTCCGTCGGGATTTTCCGAAGCGCGAGCAGCACCATCGCCGTGTCGTCCACGTCGGGATTCCATTGGTTGTTGAATTCAAAAACCCAGCCGCTCGGCTCGACCTTCGCAGGGTTTTTGTATTTCCAGTCGCCGCGAAAACGAATTTCCTTTTCCATCAGCCACTCGGCGGCCTTTTTCAACCTGGGATGATCTTCGGGAACGCCTGATTCACTCAGGCACATCGTAACGATGGCCGTGTCCCAAACCGGCGAAAAGCATGGTTCCATACGCACGCTGTCGGCGGTCTCGTGTTCGAGTTTTTTTAATTCATGCGCGGCGCGAACAACCTGTGGATGGTCGTCAGGATAACCCAGCACCTTGAGCGCGATGAGCGAATTGAGCATCGCTGGAAAAATCGCAGCCAAGCCGTCGCTGCCTTCAAAACGTTCGAGCATCCAGTTCTTGCACTTTTTCAAGGCGAGCTTGCGGAATGGATGAATTTTGTGTTCGGCAAACCATTCGGCCAGTTTGTGCAGGCGGTCGAGCCAGAGAAAAAAATTTCGCAGTGAAATTTTCTCCGGGTCAGGCGCGAGCGCAAGGTCGCGTTCGTGATAACCGGCTGGAAAAAGCTCGTCCAAATTCACCCTCACCGGGCGCGTTGGTTTGAAATGATTGATTATGGCCAGCGGCACGATCATGCCACGCGACCAGTTGCTCATGTCCCAAAAATTCACATGAAACCATTTGCCGATGAGCAGGACTTCACACGGAATGGTCGGGACATATTCCCACGGGAAAAGTCCGAGCAACGCGAGATACAATTTGGAAAATGTGTTCATGCGCGGCACACCGCCCAAGCTCAACGCAACTTCGCGCGCGCGCAACATTCGCGGATCGGTGACGGACACGCCGGCGAGCTTGAGCGCCAGATATGCCTTGATGGTGGCGTTCACCTCCGCTGGACCGCCGTAATATATATTCCAGCCGCCGTCCGGCGATTGCATGGAGAAAATGTAGTTGACCGCCTTGCGCTCCCAATTAGCGTCAATTTTTCCGTTCCAATGATGATACGCGGCCATGTCGGAAATGAGCGTGGAATCCACCATCAATTCGCCAACCCAGTAGCCTTCCGGTTTTTGATTGCCGAGCAGAAATTCCTGAGACCGCAGGATGGTGGTTTCCAAATCCGTCGAAAAATCCAGTCGGGTTGCCTCCGGCGATTGCGCCGGCTGAACCCTTGATTCGCTGTCAGTCAACACGCGAACACTCTGCGAAGCCGCGCCAAAACTGTAAAGTTTTTAGTGCTGGATGTTTGCGCGGCAAAGCTGTTTCATTTTTTTGTGGACAAGTTTTGTAAATTCCCATAGTTGAAAACGACACTTAATTCGAAAAGATCGGAACTTATGAACTATCAGGTTTCCCGTTACGGCTGCCTGTTTAACCTGCCGGATCATCGGGATCACGTTTACGCCGCGCGGGTTGAACCCGCTGGCGCGCTGAATAATGCCGAATATTGCAGAAGATCAACGGTTTATGACCGAAAAACACCGAAACACGATTGCCGCCGCAAATCCCGCCAGTGATTTCTGGACAATCCGCGTCATTCAATGATTAAATCCATTCAACTCAAAAAATTATGACCCTCACAAAACGCGATCTTGTCATCCGCATCACCAACGAAACCGGCCTCGTCCAACAGCAAGTGTTTGACGTGGTGCAAAAGACGCTCGACTACATCACCGAGGCGCTCGCCAAAGGCGACAAGGTGGAATTGCGGAATTTTGGTGTTTTCGAAGTCAAAATCCGCAAAGCGCGCATAGGCCGCAATCCAAACAAACCGGAAACCGACGTGCCCATCCCGGCCCGTTCAATGGTGAAATTCAAGGCCGGCAAAGAAATGCGCGCCGACGTGCTGAAACTTTCGCCGTCAAACTTCTGAACCGTGGCGAACACAAATCCACGTGGAAAAAAATTCCGCGGCAAAAACCATCCGCGTCCATCCGCATCATTCGTGGTTAAAACTCCAATTCGCCTTCTCTTTTTGTCGCCCGCCATTTAGTTTCAGCAACGTCTATGGAACGATTGCCCGGCTTTCGTGATTTTTATCCCGAACCCTTGCCGCACACAGATGTGTGGAGCTCTGATGCACGCCAGTTTATTTTTGAAACATGGCGAACGGTCGCCCGCCGCTACAACTTCCGCGAATACGACGGCCCGCCGCTCGAACCGCTCGAACTTTTCACCACCAAAAGCGGCGAGGAAATTGTCAATCAGCTATTTCAATTTGAAGACAAGAGCGCCAGACGGGTTGCGATGCGACCTGAAATGACGCCGACGCTTGCGCGTATGATTGGCGCATACGAACGCAGTTACAAAAAGCCCCTCAAGTGGTTCGCCATCCCGCAAGTTTTCCGTTACGAAAAACCACAAAAAGGCAGATTTCGAGAACACTTTCAGTTCAACGCCGACATCATCGGCGAAGGCGACGCGGCGGCGGACGCGGAATTGATTGCGCTACTCATTGACACGCTGCGCGCATTTGGTTTGACCGAACAGGATTTCGTCATCCGCCTGAGCAGCCGCAACGCCTGGCATGAGTTCTTTGTCAGCAAGCATGGCAAACTTGAATACGAATTTTTTCAAGTCATTGACAAATTGGAACGCACGCCAAAGGAAGAAGCCGAAAAGAAATTATCCGCGCTAGGATTTTCCCTTGCGGACGTGAATCATTTCATCGAATCCGGCAAGCCGACGGCGGAACTGGAGAACATTTTAAAGAACCTCGCCGCGCGCGGGCTGGGCGATTTTGTGAAGGTGGATTACAAGGTCATTCGCGGGCTGGCGTATTACACCGGCGTCGTGTTTGAGGCGTTCGACGCCAGGGGCGAGTTCCGCGCCATCGCGGGCGGCGGGCGTTATGACAACCTCGTCAAGCTCGTCAGCGGCGGCAAAGTGGATTTGTCCGCGCTGGGCTTCGGCATGGGCGATGCGGTGCTACGGGATTTACTCAAAGAGCGCGGGTTATTGCCTGAATTCGACGCAAACGTGGACGTTTTCGTTTTGATCGAAGACGAAAATCTCCGCGGGCAATCACTGAAACTCATTCAAGATTTGCGCGCCGCCGGATTTGCCATCGAGTATTCACTCACACCCGCCAAATCGGACAAACAATTCAAACGCGCGCAGGAATTGAAAGTGGGATTCACCGCCAAACTCGAAAGTGACGCTTATGTGCGCATCCGCAATTTCAAGACGCGCGACGAAGTTGTCGCCGGCTTTGCCGATGTGGTGAATCATTTACGGTGAAAACGATTCAACTGGGCGAAGTGACTATGAAAAAGCCACCGACAATTGCACCTTTTATAAAAAAAGCGTTGCCTCTGTTTGTTTTGCTGATCGTCGCCGGATGTGCACATTCGTCATTCACTCCTTCCACCACGATAAATGGTGCTGTAATTAGAGATGACGCCATTTTGCCAATTTACCTTTCGCCCCCAACCGCACCCTATGACGTGATCGGAACAATAAATGTTGAAACCTCACGTCTCCGAAACCCTGACAAGGTTGCCAGTCAGCAAGCGATTCAACGTGGTGCCAATGCGCTCATTTTGATCAATGAAGACACAATTCAAGTAGGTACTGAACATTCCAGCTTTGGTAATACTCAAACTTATGGAAACACAACCATTTATGAAGGCACTGGCGTTTCAGTGCCAATACGTCGCAAATCAGCCTCTTATCTTGCGATAAAACTAAAGTGAACCCATGAAACAATTCAAAATCTACGCCACTAAAATTGAAGACGTGAACCAAGGCTGGGTTTGGCTTAGTGGGTGCAGCCTTCCCCACCGGAGTACTGTCAGGCTTTCGACCGATGGAACATGCAAGTTGGGGTTGTTTATCATCGGGATAGTCCCGAAAGACCCTTTTCAAATATCGGGCTGACCGAGCAAGCGGCAAGGCACGATGAAATTGGCCGGATGCTTTCCGAAAAGGAATTTGACCGCCAAGACGCCAAGAACGCCAAACCGGACAGCGCAGCGCGCTGTCCTACCGACAATTTTTGGGACGCGTTGGAACGCATCCTTACCATTGGGTGTCCCTGCCGGGGCAATGAAAACTCGCAAAAATTTGTTCATGGAATCATTTTGAATTGTTAAAATCCGTTCATGCAAAGAATCAATTTTATTGAAATTGTTGCGGCGTTGGCGTTCATCGCCTTTTTTGATTCAGCGAAGGCGGATGAAGTTGTCACAAATAATCTGCCGTCGAGCCAAACGCGGCCATTCGATTCCAAACTTGAGCCGATGCGTTTGCACACGGAAGGCAACCGGGTGCTCGACGCGAGCGGCAAACCGGTCTGGCTTTACGGCGTCAACATCGCGTCACTCGAATGGCGGAACGACGGCGACCACGTGCAGGAATCGGTGGAGCGCGCCATCATTGACTGGAAGGTGAGTCTTATCCGGCTGCCGCTGGCGCAGGACCGCTGGTTCGGCAAGATGATGAGTCAGACGGACGGCGGCGCGGGGTATCGCGCCATAGTGGACAACATCGTGAGCACTTGCGCAGCGGCGCGGGTTTATATTGATCTGGATTTGCATTGGTCGGATAGCGGCAAATGGATTAGCGAAGGTGGCACGCTCGGCGAGCACAACATGCCGGATAAAAATTCAATCGCGTTCTGGCAGGACGCGGCGACCCGCTTTAAAAATCAGCCGAATGTAATTTTTGGCCTTTACAATGAGCCGCATGACGTGTCGTGGAATGTCTGGCTCGACGGCGGGTCGGTCACGGACAATCCGGCGTGGTGGAATCCGGATCAGACAAAAGTCGTTTACGAGGCGGTGGGTTTGCAAAAACTTTATGACGCGGTTCGCGCGACCGGCGCAACGAACGTGGTGACGGTCGGCGGACTTAATTGGGGTTACGATTTAAGCGGCGTGTTGCAAGGTTATGCGATTGCCGGGATAAATTACACTTATGAAACACATCCTTACGCGAATAAAAAGGATTGGGACAAAAGTTTCGGCGAGGTCAGCAGGCAATACCCGGTGTATGTCGGCGAATGGGGTTTTGGCGGGCACCGGACGAATAATCTGGATTACGCGCACAGCCTGTTGAATTACATGCAGAAATATCATTTACCCTGGACCGCCTGGGACTTGCATGTTTCCGCCGGACCGACGTTGATTAAAAATTGGGATTACGAACCGACAGTTTTCGGTCAAATCGTGAAAGACCAACTTGCGGCAGCCGCGGCGGCGCGGTCCTTGCGGACGGGCAGCGTGACGCTGCACCCGATTACCACCCTTGAAAATGACCCATTACACTAATTTCCGGTTGTCCCCACCGGGACGATGAAAATTTGTTCGCGGAATTATTTTGCCACAGTTTCAGCGACGGTTTTTTCTTCCTTCGGTGCAGCCACGGCTTTTTCCTGTTTTTCATTTACCAGCGTCGCGCCTTTGCCGAGGCGTTTACGCAGATAGGTGAGTTTGGCACGGCGCACGGAGCCCTGGCGCTCGACTTCAATCTTGTCCACGCGCGGCGAGTGCAGCGGAAACACGCGCTCCACACCTTCGCCATAGCTGATGCGGCGGACGCTGAAGGTCTCGTTCAGGCCGTGTCCGCGCCTGCCCATGACGACGCCCGCGAAAATCTGGATGCGTTCCTTGTCGCCTTCGACGACCTTGGTATGCACTTTAACCGAGTCGCCGACCGCGAATTTTACGCCGTCTTTGCGATACTGTTCCGATTCAATTTTTTCCTGTAATGCTTGGTTCATAAAGTCGTTTGCATGACGGGCAGCGTAACGCTGCACCCAATTGCCACTTTCAAACTGATACAATCATTTACATGACGGCCATGCCAAAATCATTTTAATAAATCCGGTCGTTGCTTTTTTGTCCGCAACTCCGCCTGCTCGCGCCGCCATTTTTCAATTTCAGCGTGGTTGCCGGAAACCAAAACGTCGGGAACTTTCATCCCTCGAAATTCCGCCGGCCGCGTGTATTGCGGATATTCCAGCAATCCCCGACTGAACGATTCGTCGCGCGAACTTTCGTCATCACCCAAAACCCCGGGCAGCAACCGCACGACCGCGTCAATCACAACCATCGCCGGCAACGCGCCGTTCGTCAGCACGTAATCGCCGATGGACAATTCGTCGTCGGCCAGCGCTTCGCGCACGCGCTCGTCGAAGCCTTCGTAATGGCCGGTGACGAGCAGCAGATCTTTTTGCGCCGCCAGTTCGCGCGCGATGGACTGGTCGAACTTTCTTCCCGACGGCGACAGCAAAATCACGCGCGTGTTTTCGCGCTGCAAATTTTCAACCGCTTCAAAAAGCGGTTCCGGTTTCAACAACATTCCCGGCCCACCGCCGAACGGCCGGTCGTCCACGGTCTTGTGCCGGTCGCGCGTCCAGTCGCGCATGTTGTGGATTTTCAAATCCAGCAGACCGGCGTCGCGCGCGCGCCTGATGATACTTTCATCGAGCGGCCCGGCGAACATCGCCGGAAACAAAGTGAGCACGTCAATTTTCATTTTGCAACGTGCCAAAATTTTCGTTCAACCCGCCGGCCGGTCTTCGACAATTTCCACCGAACAACGCAAACCTTTCTTCGCACTGCCGACGAGCAGCAGCGAACGAATCGCATTAATCGTCATGCCCTGCCGGCCAATTATTTTGCCAACATCCTGCGGGTCGAGGCGCAGTTCGTAAACCGTGATGCCCTCACGTTCCACGGGCGTCACCGTGACCGCGCCGGGATTCTGCACAAGTCCTTTGACGACATATTCCAGGAACTCCTGCATCGCGCGGAAAAATTAAACCGCTGCCGGGACCGCCTTGCCCAATTTTTTGATGAAGCTGGCGACGGTATCGCTGGGCTGCGCGCCTTTGCTGATCCAGTATTGGGCGCGGTCGAGCTTGAGGGTGAAGTTGTCACCCTGCTTGAGCGGTTGATAAGTGCCGATTTCCTCGATGAATTTGCCATCACGCGGGCTGCGACCATCGGCCACGACAATGCGGAACACCGGAGTATTCTTTGTCCCGACCCGTTTCATGCGAATTTTTACTGCCATAAATGTTTCAAAAGAACGAAGAGACTAACAAACGAAATGTTTTTTGCAAGTCCTGTTTTCAGGCAAGAAACGTCGCGCTTGCCGTCGGCGCGAATCACTGCTTTGCTTCCGGCGCAGATGAGCCAGCCTTACGAAGAAATTCTGGGAGGCACGTCCTTGTTGCGTTCCACTCCGGGCACGCGGCATGAGATGATTTGCACCCGCCTGCACGCCGCGATGAACACCGGCCTGACAAATCTGACAATCACGCGACTGCATTTGCCGCGCGCAAAAGTCCGCGTTTCACACTCCACAATGATCTGTCCCGACCTTGCGCTGGTGACGACCGCCACGAACAAACTCTGGCTCGCGGCGGAAATCATCGATACCGAGGATCACCGAACCGACACCGTCATCAAAAAGCAGCTTTACGAGGAAATGCGCGTGCCGCGGTTGTGGATGATTGACCCGCGCTACGACACGGTGGAGATTTATCACAGCACGGGCATGGGACTGGCGCTTCAGGGCACTTTGACCGGAAGCGAAGTGCTCTCGGAAAAGCTGGTTCCCAAATTTCAACTGGTTGTCGCCGAATTATTCGCCGCGCCGAAAGCGACTTGAACTTGCATTTTTTACCACGGATGAACACGGATGCGCCTGACGGCGCGGGGATGGGGGACAAGGTCCAGTGAATCGGGAACAAAAAAGAGCGGGCGAGTTGCAGCGACATTGCAGACCGGCTGCAGCGACCCTGCATGAATGCTGCATTCACACAAATCCATGTTGTATTAACACGGATACCGTTGTAGTTCAAACTTGAGGCTGATCGCCGCCGGATTTTTCCCGCTGGTGCCGATTAAATTTTACCGCGTCCCGGTAACGCACGCCGTTGCCGCCGAAAATATCCAGCGCCGAGCCAATGGTCAGATCAATCTTCCCCTGCCCCAACTTCGTGACTTCCTCCAAATCTGAAATTGAATTTGCGCCGCCGGCGTAAGTCGCCGGCACCGGCGTCCACCGGCCAAGCTTTTCAACCAGTTCACGGTCAATGCCGAGACAGAGGCCTTCTACGTCCACGGCGTGAATTAAAAATTCCGCGCAGGATCCGGAAAATTTCCGGAGCGTTTCCGCGTTGACCACGAGTTCAGTAAAATTCTTCCAGCGGTCGGTGACGACGAAATAATTTTCTCCGCGCCTGCGGCAGCTCAAGTCCAGCACCAGCCGGTCTTTGCCGACGACTTTTATCAGTTCATCCAGCCGCGCCCAATCCACACGGCCTTCGCGGAAAACCCAACTGGTGACGATGACGTGCGACGCCCCGGCGTCGAGCCAGTCGCGCGCATTTTGCGCGTTGACGCCGCCGCCGAGGTGCAAGCCGCCGGGAAACGCCGCAAGCGCGGCGCGCGCCTCACTTTCATTTCCCGCGCCAAGCATGATGACGTGACCGCCTTTCAAGCCGTCGCGCCGGTAAAGTTCCGCAAACCACGCCGCGGGTTTTTCAGAGACAAAGTTCGTGCGCAAGCTGGAATCGCCGAGCGTGCCGCCGATAATTTGCTTCACTTTGCCTTCATGCAGGTCAATGCACGGACGAAACATGCGCTCAAGCTAAATTCAGGCAGCCAAAGTTCAAAGGCCAAAGTGACCGGCCCGCAGGAATAGTTGTGATAACGAACAGCGAAGGGGTGGATCCGGGGACGTTTTCAGCTTTGATTAAGATGATTTCCATCCATGCTGCCAATGCTCCAAGCGACACCAGCGAAGAATTAACTGCGTAAAAGTTTGACGGCGCGCACGCGGCGGAGAATCTTATGCGCGTCCCGGTTGTGAACAAGACGTTTTTCAAAAACCACCAATGGCTGCTAATGCCCGCGTTGCTGGGCAGCTTCATTTTCTCCGCCGATGCAAATCCTTACGGTCTCACCACACGCCCGGATGTCGGCGCGTTTTTGAACGGCGCGATGCCGGAAACCGCGCCGGGCATTTCGGGCAATTGGTCGGCGGTGGTCGCGTTCACGAATCTGGCGTTCACCAACTCCGTCGGACTCACTCACGTTCCTGATTCCAATCTACTTTGCGTGTGGGAACGCGAAGGCCGGGTGTGGACGTTTGAAAATTCACCGGGCGCGACGCAAAAAAAGCTCGTGATTGATGTCAGCAATCAATGTCAGGGCTGGGATGATTCAGGGCTGCTCGGCGTGGCATTTCATCCGGGCTTCGCGACGAACCATTTTGTATTCGTTTATTACACCTGGTGCAAGCCGGGCACCGTCGCCGGCAGCCCGACAACCCGCCCGCCGCCGATAGGCAATTATCACGACCGGCTCTCGCGATTCACGCTTGATGCGAATGGCGTGGCGATTCCCGGTTCGGAAGTTGTGTTTGTGGATTTGACCGACCAAACGATCTGGCACCACGGCGGCGGAATGTTTTTTCATCCGATCAACGGCTTTCTTTATTGGACGGACGGCGATAATTCCGTCGGTGACAACGACCAGATCATCAACAAAAGTCTGTATTCCGGTGTTTTCCGAATTGATGTGGATTGTCGCGGCGGAAACATCAGCCATCCGATTCCGCGCCAGCCGGTCAACGGCGTCACGGCGCATTATTTCATCCCGAACGACAACCCGTTCGTCGGCCAGCCAAACGTGCTGGAGGAATTTTTCTGTCTCGGCCTGCGCAGCCCGCATCGCATGACTTACGATCCACCGACGGGAAGGATTTATATCGGCGATGTTGGGGAAAGCGCGCGTGAAGAAGTGGATATCATCGAACCGGGCGAATCCGGGTTGAATTTTCAGTGGCCCTACTGCGAAGGCACGCTGGGCGTTATGAAATCGCCCTACATCGGCATCAGCCGCGGACCGGTTCTGGATTACCCGCACAGCGACGGCCGCGCGGTGATTGGCGGCTACGTTTATCGCGGCAGGGAATTCGCGCGCGACCTGGGCGGCAAATACATTTTCGGCGACAATGTCTATCGGACGATCTGGGCGATGGATGAAACGACCACGCCCATTCAAAAAAATCTGCTATGCGTGATGCCCAAGGGTAATGGGCCGAACTCCGGCTCCGATTACACCGGGCTGTCGTCATTCGGCGTGGACGCGGAAGGTGAAATTTATTTTTGCCAGATGAGCAGCATCGGCGGGCGCATTTACAAACTCGCGCGCGGCGGGCCACCACCCCCGACGCATCCGATGCCAAAATTACTTTCGCAAACCGGCGCGTTTGCCGATCCTGATAAATTAAAGCCGGCAAATTTTTTGATTCCCTACACCGTCAATTCGCCGCTGTGGTCGGACGGCGCGGTGAAAATGCGCTGGCTGGCGCTGCCGGAAAACTCAAAAATCAATTTTTTTGCCAACGGCGAATGGGCCTTTCCCGCCGGAACGGTTTTCGTGAAAAACTTTGAATTGCCGGTGGACGATACGAATCCGAAGATCCTGCGGCGGCTCGAAACGCGCCTGCTCGTGCGCGACACAAACGGCACCGTCTATGGCGCGAGCTATAAATGGCGCGCGGACAACCACGATGCGGATTTGGTGACGGCGGGATTGACCGAGGACATAGCGATTAAAACCGCCACCGGCACGCGGGTGCAAAAATGGTTTTATCCCGGACGCCAGGATTGTCTGACCTGCCACACCACCGCATCCGGCGGCGTGCTCGGCGTCAAGACGCGCCAACTCAACGGCGATTTCAAATATCCCTCCGGGGTCGTGGACAACCAAATTCGCGCGTGGAATCACATTGGACTTTTCGACTCAAAATTAGACGAAACAGAAATTGCGCAATTCGCCCGGCTCGTTGCCGTCACCAACACGAGCGCGCCGCTGGAACTGCGCGTCCGCTCTTATCTCGACGCGAACTGCGCGCAATGCCATCGCCCCGGCGGAGTCGAGTCGTTTTTCGACGCGCGATTTGACACGCCGCCCGCCAAGCAGGATTTGATCAATGGCCCGGTCGAAAATCCGATCGGCATTCCCGGCGCAAAAATCATCGTGCCCGGCGACATTTCCAAATCCGTTTTGCTCCACCGCATCAGCATCACCGGCAATTTGCAAATGCCGCCGCTCGCGCGCAATCTGACCGACCACAACGCCGTCACCGCCATCTCCGCGTGGATCAGTTCGCTGCCACATGCCGCGTCTTTGCTTCCGCCAAACTGGTCGCACACGGACATCGGCAACGTCGGTTTTCCAGGTGATGCAAGTTATTTGAACGGACGTTTCAACCTCATCGCCTCCGGCGTTGACATCTGGGAAAACGTTGACGGGTTTCAATACGCGTACACGCCGATGACGGGGGACGGCCAAATCGTTGCGCACATCATCTCCATGCAATTCACCGACCCGTGGGCGAAGGCGGGCGTCATGTTCCGTGAATCACTCGCGCCCGGCTCGAAACACGCGCTCATGATTGTCACCGCCGGCGGCGGCTGGGCTTTTCAATGGCGTCCGAAGGCGAACAGCCCGAGCCGCAACACCGATGGCTCGTCCCCCAGCATTCCTTACTGGGTGCGACTGACCCGCACCGGCGACACATTCACCGGTGAAATTTCAGCGGATGGAAAAGACTGGAAACACGTGGACAGCATCGCGGTTCCCATGGGCAAAACCATTTACGTGGGCCTCGCGGTAACCGCGCACAATAATTCCGCTTTGAATTCGGTGCTGTTCGACAATGTTGCGGTTACGCAGTAATCTGCGCGTTGCTTCGCGCCTCGACAAACCGGCGCGATTTTCTAAATTGGTTGCGATGTCGCCTGCAAATCAGCCATTGGTCATTGCCGGACGAATTTTTCGTTCGCGTTTGATTTTGGGCACGGGAAAATTCTCCTCGCCCGAAGCAATGCGCGACGCGCTGGGCGCCAGCGGCGCGGAAATGGTCACCGTCGCCCTGCGCCGCGCCGACTTGAGCGGCAAGCGCGATCCGTTCGCGAACATACTGGAATTCATTGACCCGGAAAAATTTCTCCTGTTGCCCAACACCAGCGGCGCGATGAATGCCGAGGAAGCCATACGACTCGCGCGCCTTGCCGTTGCCGCCGGTCTGCCCAAATGGGTCAAACTCGAAATTCATCCCGACCCGCGATATTTGCTGCCCGACCCGGTCGAGACGTTCAAGGCCGCCGAAATTCTGGTGAAGGAAGGTTTCACCGTGTTGCCTTACATCAATGCCGACCCGGTTTTGGCCAGGCGTTTGCAGGATGTCGGGGTTGCGACCGTGATGCCGCTCGGTTCGCCGATTGGTTCGAATCGAGGCATCCAGACACGCGACCAAATCCGCATCATCATCGAACAAGCCACCGTGCCCGTTGTCGTGGATGCGGGGCTGGGCGCGCCGAGTCACGCCGCCGAAGCGATGGAAATGGGCGCGGACGCCGCACTGGTGAACACCGCCATTGCCGTGGCGAACGACCCGAACAAAATGGCCGTTGCCTTCAAAATGGCCGTTGAAGCCGGACGCGCCGCGTTTGAAGCCGGACCTGGCGCAACCCAGGAAACCGCCAGTCCGACCAGCCCGTTGACGGCGTTTTTGAATTAAAATATGAACGCGAAAACATTATCCGCTTCCCGCGCGCGGCACATTTTGACTGCCGCGACGAAGACCCGAATACTTGTCCTGGGCGACGTGATGCTCGACCAGTTTATCTGGGGCGGCGTGTCGCGCATCTCGCCGGAAGCGCCCGTGCCGGTGGTCGAGTTCGAGCGTGAAAGTTTCATCCCCGGCGGCGCAGCCAATGTGGCGCGCAATCTGACCGCACTCAATGTGCCGACGGAACTTTTCGGCGCGATTGGCACAGACGAAGCCGGACGACGCCTGCAAAAACTTCTGGCCGCGCAAAAAATCGGTTGCGGCGGACTGATGAAACACGCCGCGCGGCACACAAGCGTTAAAACGCGGATTGTCGCGCACAAACAACAAATCGTGCGCATTGACCGCGAGACACGCGATGGCCTGGACGCGCGATTGACAGGACAATTGTCGGGCTCGCTGAAATCCGGATTAAAGGGCGCCGCCGCCGTCATCGTCGGCGATTACGGCAAAGGCGTCGTCACGCAGCCGTTGCTGGACGAAATCAAATCACTTTGCCACGCGCGCGGCGTCTGGTTGAGTTTTGATCCCAAACCAGTTCATCATTTGAATTTAAGCGGGCTGTCGCTCATCACGCCGAACCGCAAGGAAGCGTTTGAACTCGCCACTCTGCCGGACGAAACAAAAAATCCCAATCCACTCGCGGATAAAAATCTCCTGCTCGTCGCGGAACGGCTGCTGAACAAACTTCAACCGGCGGTTTTGCTCGTCACGCTCGGCGAACTTGGAATGTTGCTTTGTCAGCGCGGACAAAAACCGTTCCACATTCCGACGGTCGCGCAGGAAGTTTTCGACGTTTCGGGCGCGGGCGACTCGGTCATCGCCACCTTCACACTGGCGATTGCCGCCGGAGCCTCGCCGCTGGAAGCGGCAATTTTATCAAACCACGCGGCCGGAATTGTCGTTGGCAAAATCGGCACTGCGACGACATCGCCGGAGGAATTGCTGAAAAGTTTCAGCCGCTGATGAATCCGGGGAAAATCACCGTCGAAACGATTCGCGCGATGAAAAATCGCGGCGAAAAAATCACCGCGCTCACGGCTTATGATTTTCCGATGGCAAAACTGCTCGACGAGGCGGGCGTTCCGCTCATTCTCGTCGGCGATTCGCTCGGCATGGTCACGCTGGGTTATCCCGACACGACGCACGTGACGATGGCGGAAATGGAGCATCACGTGCGCGCCGCCGCCCGCGCCAAACCACGCGCGTTGCTCGGCGCGGATCTGCCTTACCAAAGTTATGAAACGGTTGAGGGCGCGGTTGCGAATGCAAGGCGCCTCATCACGGCGGGCGCGGAATTTGTGAAAGCCGAGGGCGGACGCGAAATCATCGAACAGGTCCGCTCGATGGTGTCGGCGGGAATTTCATTTTGCGGGCATCTGGGAATGTTGCCGCAGCATGTTTTGGAAGAAGGCGGTTATCACATCAAAGGCAAAAAGGAAAAGGAGCATCAAGCATTGCTTGAAGACGCCCAAGCGCTGACGGACGCGGGCGCGTTTGCGATTGTGCTCGAACTCGTGACCCCGCCGGTTGCCGGGGAAATCTCCGGAAAAATTTCCATTCCGACCCTCGGCATTGGCAGCGGGCCGGATTGCGACGGACAGATTTTGGTGACGCCGGATTTAATCGGGACATTTCCATGGTTCACACCCCGTTTTGTAACACCACGGGCGAAGTGCGCGGCGGAAATCAAATCGGCGGTCGCGGCCTGGAAAAATTCCGTGGAATCGCCGCGCGAAGGAATTTAGTTTTTGCAGGAGGTTGATGAAATTATTTGTTGCAGCCTTTTGATCCTGGCTACGGCGGCGAGCGGTTGCACGACGCATTCAAAGGCCAAAGCCGACGCACAAACGGCCTATCTGGCCGGCCAGCGGGACGCGCTGGCCAGCATGGTCAGGGCGCAAAGCACGAGCATCGTCGTCATTGGACCGGTGCAAAATCGCGAAATTCCCTGGACGGACGGTTTGACGCTGGCACAGGCCATCGTCGCGGCGAATTACAGTGCCCCCGGCAGTCCCAAGGAAATCATCCTGCTGCGCCGGGGCGAAAGCGCCAGCATTGACCCAACGGATTTGTTGGGCGGCCACGATGTGCCGCTGGAACCGGGCGATACCATCACGCTTCGGTGATGGCCCGTGCAATATACGCTTCGCCCGAAATTCTTCGGGATTGAAAATTTCACAAATCCGAAACGAAATTTTGCTGGACATTGGAGGAGATTATCATCTAAATCAATTCGTTGGAGGTAATTACAGCCTAAATCAGACAGGTATATCCATGCCAATTACAGATTTAATAGGGAAGGTTTTATATCCGCGAAAACAACGGTGGGAGCGCAGGCGCAATGTTAAATCGCTCGTTGTTGCCGCGGTAATAATTCTCATTATTATTGCTCTCTTTGGATTGGTGATGATGCTAAAAGGATCAGTCCAATTTAAGCCCGACGTGCCGCAATCAGATCTTCCCTGACCCACCCGGTCCTGGCATCGCCGGATTCACGCACCACCCGCATGATTTCTTCATATTCCGGCGGTGATACATAGTCCCGAAATTCTTCGGGATTGTATCTTTCACAAACCCAAGCCAAAAGGTGGATGGGGTACAACACCCGGGTACAACACCCCATTGTTTTTGGAGTAAATCAAGGCTAGGCTTCATCAGTTATTACGCTTTTGTGGAAGGGGTCCGGCATGGACGAGGATACTGTTTTGAAAACAGTTGCCGATAAAAACGGTCACAGGTTCGATTCCTGTTCCTTCCGCCACTCCAGAGTGAGGCAACTGACAGACACTCATTGTTAATGCCAATGATTGCGGCGTAATAGAATCCTGAAACCTCTCTCTACCCTATTCGCCGCGCACCAGACTATCCCTGCCATTATCAATTTAAGGTGAATTTTACCCGGCAGTTTTTAATTGATGTGAAGAAAGACTAATTTACCCTTGAACGACAATTGACCGGCAAAATCATGCGAATTCAACCTGCTTCTTTTTTTGCATTTACGTTTGTTATTTTAATGGCGCCCGATTTTTCCCGCGCGCAGCAAACGACAGTACCTTTCACGGAAACGAATCTGCCGGCACCGATGAATTGGAGCGCGGAACAGGATCATCAGAATATGATGGAGCAACTGGGCATCAAAACATTGCGGCCGGGCGCAAATGGCCTTAATCGTCAGGCGCCTAATTATCAGAACACCGACGAGTCCAAAGCCAATCCATTTCCAAATTTGCCTGACCCGCTGACATTGAAGAATGGAGAAAGAGTCACGACGCCGAAAATGTGGTGGAATCAGCGCCGCTCCGAGATCGTCGAAGATTTTGATCGCGAAGTATATGGTCGGGTTCCGGCAAACGTGCCCAAAGTGAATTGGGAAGTTACGAGCGTGACGAAGACAAACAACGGCACTGTGCCGGTGATCACCAAACAACTCGTCGGACACGTGGATAATACTTCATACCCGCTCATCAAGGTTGACATTCAATTGACATTGACCACGCCCGCCAATGCGACGGGTCCGGTGCCGGTGATGATGGATTTTAGTTTTGGAAATTTTCCCGGATTTGGCGGGCGTGGCCGCTTCAGCGGAACAAACGGTATTGGCGGTTTTGACGGGACGAACAGATTTGCACGGGGAAGTTTCGGTGGCGGATTGGGCGGCGGAACTAATTGGCGGCAACTGGTTCTGGCCAGGGGTTGGGGTTATGCCGTCATCGTGCCTACAAGTTATCAGGCCGACAATGGCGCGGGATTGACCCGGGGGATCATTGGTCTTTGCAATAAAGGCCAGCCGCGCAAGCCGGATGATTGGGGCGCGTTGCGCGCGTGGGCCTGGGGTGCGAGTCGGGCTTTGGATTATTTTGAAACTGACCCGGCTGTGGACGCGAAACAAGTCGGCATCGAAGGGCTCTCGCGCTATGGCAAAGCGACCCTGGTCACGATGGCGTATGACCAGCGTTTCGCCATTGCGCTGGTCGGTTCGTCCGGTGAAGGCGGCGCAAAACTTTCGCGGCGCAATTGGGGCGAAGTGGTTGAAAATCTGACCGGCTCCGGCGAATATCATTGGATGGCGGGCAATTTTCTCAAATACGGCGGCCCGTTGACACCCGGTGATTTGCCGGTGGACGCGCATGAATTGATTGCGCTTTGCGCTCCACGTCCAACGTTCATCAGTTACGGCGCTTCGTCAGGCACCCCCGGCGCGGAAGGCACGTGGGTGGATCAGCACGGCAGTTTCATGGCTGCGGTCGCTGCCGGCGCCGTGTTCAAGCTTCTTGGCAAAAAAGATTTGGGCACTGCCGGCAACTATCTCACCGACCCGATGCCGCCATTAAATACTGCATTGATTGATGGCGATCTCGCGTGGCGCCAGCACGATGGCGGACACACTGACGGCCCAAACTGGCCGACGTTTTTGAAATGGGCGGATCGTTACATCCACAGTCCGCCGGTTACGACACAGGCCACAAAAACACAATAAAACACCGTTCAAAAGAAAATTCCAATCGCCAGAGATTACATTCTGCGCATAGTCGATCAAATTGCCTGCCAGTTGCCAATCACGCGAACTCTCACCCCACGCAAGACTGATCGTGTCATATTTGCCACCGGCACTGCGCCCTGACCCCGCCCGCAGAACTGGTTTCAAATCCGACACCACCAGGACAAATCGCGCGCGACGAGATGTCACAAGTTTGCGAATGACTTTGCCGCGAATCTGCTGCTCCTGCCTTTTTTTATCCCTGAATTGCTGAAATGGTACGTAACGTCCGTGGAATTCTTTTACCCATTTCTTCATACTCCGCTGCGAAAACCAATACAGAAACTTCGTGACCGATATGATACAAAGGAAATTCGGAGAGCGCGTGCGGACTCTGCGCCGGGCCAAAGGATTAAGTCAAGAGGCATTGGCAGAGGCCGCGGATTTAGATCGAAGTTACATCGGTAGCGTAGAGCGCGGTGAACGCAACATTTCCCTTCAGAATATCGTAAAGATTGCCAGTGGACTTGGGGTAAGCACTTCAGAGCTCTTCAAAAATTCATATGGCAAACGCTGAAATTGAGCTTCGACGTGACGAGTTTTTCCGGAACGTATGGAATCATTCTGAAGATCCTTTTCAAATGAAGTTTGATGCACGCCGCTCTTTGAGAACCGAAGAACTCCATTTTCTGGAAGCAGTAATCGACGCCATACACTCCTGTTCGGACGATCAGGAATTAGGCGTTCAATTGTTTGAGATTGTGGGTGGCTCACCAACCAGCCTTGCTCTCGCGCTTCAGTTATCAGGACTGACACGAAGCAAAATAATTACCGACCTGAAGGCTGTTGGTGCATCGAAGAAGCCCCAAGTAGATTTCCCCTCCAACTATCAAGCGCTTGCATGTAGCAAATCTGGGTGGTTGCTTGCAGGGCCGTACCTCGCTGTCAGGCTTAGGCGCGTTTTCGGTGGACTCACAAAAACAGAACTCAATAAGGTCGCCGAAGCCCTAAACCAAGCGACATGGCCCGGTTTTATCCGGCAGGAACGTGCAAAGAGAAGTGGCCATGAAGGTGAATACCGAGTGGCAACAATGTTGTCCGAATGTGGTATTCCATTTGAACCAGGTGAGAAGGCAGATAATCCACTCTGTCCGGACGAACAGATTAATGGAGTTTCTTTTGATATCGTAGTACCTAATGTACGCGCCCCGCACGTCTGTTTTAAGGCTACCGTCCATACTTCCAACATTGGGCAATTTGGTGAATCGAAGGACTATCTGGAGGTTGAGGAGGCGAGGAGAATGCTCGACACAAAATTCGATGACAATCATCGGCCCCTACTTCTCGCCCTCATCGACGGAATTGGATTTACAAGCAATCGCGCCGGACTCGATGGCGTGCTTAGTAAAGCAGACGAATTTTGTCAATACGCTACGCTCTGGAAGGCTGCAGTAGTCTGCGCTGCAAGGGTTGGCCTGCAATTGCAGGTTGAACTGCCAGACAACGAAGCGAAAAGTCACAAAGCATTTTTGCGACGGTTCAATTCTCTTAATAAGGTCTCATCGACTTTCAACGTCAATGCGTGCCAGAAACGAATCAGGGCTGGAAATGCTGACGTAATTGTACCTGCATAATTATAGTTAAATGAGCTCAGGTTGTAGCATTCCGCGACTGAGAAAGTGAATTTTGCGCGTACCTTTCATGCCAGTTTCCATGGTCGTCGAGTGCAAAAGGTCAATCTTACGCCAGTCCGGTACGG